>JAKSCH010000168.1 GCA_022360695.1 Gemmatimonadota bacterium | reverse complement strand
CGCGGCCATCACGTAGTACGCGTGGGTACGTCTCGAGCCCACTTGGAGCAGGAGGGCGGACCAGAACGGAAGGGCGTACGCGAGCTGTTCCTTGATCGACGCCCACGAGATCCCAGGCGACCCGGGGATCCTTCGGAACCCCATGTAGCCGAGCAGGAACGCGACCCGGAGCATACCGATCAGCGCAGCGGCCGCGACGACGGCGCCGACGCTCCGGAACAGCAGCGCGGCCGCGATGAGCGCCGTCGCGCGGAGGATATCGCTGCTCACGACCACGGTGCCGGCCAGGACCGCGCGTTGATCCGCGATCGGGACCGTGTGCGCCAACGACGACGGCGCGTCGACGAGCAGCAACAACGCGAGCCACGGGAGCACGGCCAGGAGCCCGGGCGCACCCATGAGCCGGACGAGCGTCGGCCCCGCCACGAACAGCGCCATGGCGCCGAGCGCGCCCGCGAGGGCGAGCAAGATGACCCCTTGAGCGAGATATCGGTGCCCGTCGTGCCGGTCTCGGGGCAGGAAGAAGAAGATCGAGGCCGGGAGCCCGAACCCGAGCACCTGAACCGCGGTCTGCGCGATCAGGAAGGCGCCCTTGTACGTGCCGAAGTCCTCCTGGCTGAACAGCCGCACGAGGACGATGGGGATGATGAACGCCGCCGCGAACCCCAGGACCCTGGCCCCGGTGAGGACGATCGATTGGACGGCCAACGATGACTCGGTACGCCCGAGCAGGCTTCGAGCGGCGCTCAGTCCCGACAGGGGGTCTCTCCGGTGTCAGGAATACGACGTCGGATCTCGCGGATATCCGGGCGAACGTACCATCGGACAGCAAGCCGCGCGCCGCCGCCCCGAGACCCGGGCGACGCTCCCGGGCACGTGGGAGAGACGCCCCTCGGATGCAAAACGACCCGGACGCGACGGCGCCCGGGTCGTCATGAGATCGGGTCGCGGCGAGCGCTACGCGCTGACCACCACCCGTGGAGCGGTCATGTGGAGACCCGGCAGCTCGATCGATGGCATCTCGATGGCGGGGATCTCGAAACCCGGGATGTCGATCGGCGGGATGTGGATCTCGAACCCATCCCCCCAATCCTCTCCGAAGTCGAAGCGCCACTGGAACGGCTCGAGGTCGATCCCGTCGAGCTGGATCGGGCCGACGTGCCACCCGTCGAGGGTCATCGGCTCGATCGAGATGTCCTCCCCTTCCCCGCCGTAGATCCGCACGTTTCCGAAATCGCGCCACGCGCCGCGGAAGTCTTCATCGTCCGGGTCCTCGAGCTCCACGGTCAATGTCCGCGAGGCCCCGTCCCGAACGATCCGCATGTCGACGGATCCGCCGTCCTGATCTCGCAGGACGTCGAGGACATCGCCCGGGCCCTCGACGTCCTCACCGTCGAACGCCACGATGACATCACCCGCCACGAGTCCCGCTGCCTCGGCCGGCGAATCCTCGCTGACCTCGGTGACCAACGCCCCGCCGTCGACGCCGAAGTAGTCGGCGAGCTGCTCCCCGAGACTCTGGATGCTCGCCCCCAGCCGCGCGCGTCGCGAGAACACCATCGAGCGTCCCTCGCTGGGCCGCAGGAGCCGCGGGGCGTCGCCCCGGCGCCGGAGCTCGAACCGACCGTCGCGCGGCGCGCGGAAGACGCCAGCATCGGATCGATCGCCGAGCTCGAACGAGACCTCCCGCTCGGACCCGTCGCGGAGCACGGTCAAGTCCACCGTCCGACCGACCGGGGTCTCGCGAACGAAGCGCTGGAGCTGCGTCACGCCCTCTACCCGCTCCCCGTTCCACCGCAGGATGACGTCGCCTTCCTCGATCCCGGCATCTTCCGCCGGCCCGTCGTCGATCACCCCGGAGATATACACGCCGTACCGAGACGTGACCCCCGCATCGACCGCCGCATCCCCGTCGACTTCGCCGATTCGAACCCCGAGATACCCGCCGCTTCCACCGAGCACCGACAGCGTGCGACCGCGTGGGGCGATCACGACGCGGTCATCGGATTCCTGCGCGATGATCGTGTCCGCGGCCCCCCACACGAAGGTCAGCGCGGCAACGCCCAGACCGGCACCGAGCGTTCGCATCAGGCTTCGCTTCATGTCTTCCTCCCATGTGGGTCTGTCGCGCCGCGGCTCCCGACTCGCGGCGTCCGGCCCGCGGCAGCGGGCCTCGTATCTGTGCGTTGGATACCCTGCGACGCGTCCGGGTTGCCCCATACGAAAAAGAAGCGGGCCGGCCCCATGGACCGGCCCGCTTCCGCCGCCGCCCGTGACCGACGAGCGCCGGCCGGTCGGATCGCTACGGGTTGGGCGTGAAGAACAACGGGATGCCGCCCTCGGTGGGCGCGATTACCATGTTGTTGTTCCCTTCTCCGATCTTCCCGAGCATCTCGAGGTAGCGCCAGTACAGGTAGCGCTGTCCGGATACGCCCGAGAGGCTCTCCGCGATCACGTCCTGCGCGTCTCGGATCCCCTCGGCCTCCGCGCGCTTCTGGTTCGCCTGCTCCACCACGACCTGGGTCTGGAACTGCTCCGACTGCACCTGTTGCTCGCGCGCGAGCTTGGCCTCGATGGCCTGGCGGATCGTCTCCGGCGGCACGACCTCACGGACGAAGAAGTCGGTGATCTCCACGCCGCGTGGTGAGAGACGAGCCGTCATCAACTGCTCGATGCGCGAGGATATCCCCGCGCGGTTCGTGGAGAGGATGTCCGACGCGGCGATCTCGGCGATGGCATCGCGAATCGCCGACCGGTACGTGTTGTAGATGAACGAGTGGATCTCGCCCGGTCCGCCGACCGTGAGATACAGGTGCACCGCGCTGTCGGCTTGCAGTCGGTACCGGTACGCGGCATCGACGGCGATCTGGAGCTGATCCGACGTCAGCGCCGTGAGCCGCTCGCTCTGCCCCTCCCTGGGGTACTGCACTTCGCGGAGCGGGAAATTGGTCCACGACCGCAAGATCGAGTGATACAACCCCTGCTCGTACGGGCGCTCGGCCACGGCACCCGTCAGCGGGTTCCGCTTGACCGCGACCTCGAACTCGTCGACCCGGTTGAACCCGAAGGCAAGCACGACAAGAAGCAAGATGGCGCCTGCGCCCGCAGCCACCGAGCCGAGACGCAACGACTTCGCTCTATTCGACATGTCCCCTCCCATGGGCGTGAGGAGCGCCGGCGCGCCAACCGCGCCACGCGACCATCCCCGAGGAACATAACACCACGGATCGCGCGGGTCCGAGGACGCGCGTACGATCCGTTCGAGAAGATACCCGCGAAGCCAGGGAGTAGTCGCACATGGGCCACCACGCATCTCGTCCGATCGTCCGTCGAGCGAACGTCGTCCGGGTCGTCGCGTCCGCCGCGATCGTGGCGCTCGCACCGACGCTCGGCTGCGACGCCCCGCCGGAGTACGACGTGCTGATCCGCGGCGGCACGGTGTACGACGGATCGGGCGACGCCCCGTTCGTCGCCGACATCGGGATCCGGGGCGATACGATCGCCGAGATCGGCGACCTGGGCGAGTCCGCCGCCGTGACCCACATCGACGCGACGGGGCACGCGGTATCGCCCGGGTTCATCAACATGCTCTCCTGGGCGACCGAGTCGCTGCTCGTGGACGGCCGGTCGCTCAGCGACATCCGCCAGGGCGTGACGCTCGAGATCTTCGGCGAGGGCGCCTCGATGGGTCCGCTCAACGAGGACATGAAGACGCAGATGGCCGAAGGCCAGGGCGACATGCGGTTCGACGTGGCCTGGACGACGCTGGGCGAGTACCTCGACCACCTCGTGGACCGCGGGGTCTCTCCGAACGTCGCCTCGTACGTCGGCGCCACGACCCTCCGCATCCACGAGATCGGATACGACGATCGCCCCCCGACCGTCGAGGAGCTCGGCCGGATGCAGGACCTCGTGCGCGACGCCATGCGCGAGGGCGCGCTCGGCGTCGGCTCGTCGCTGATCTATGCGCCCGCCTTCTATGCGGACACGGACGAGCTGATCGCCCTCGCGAGCGCGGCGGCCGAGTACGGCGGCGCCTACATCTCGCACCTGCGGAGCGAGGGCAATCAGCTGCTCGAGGCGGTGGACGAGCTGATCACGATCGCGCGCGAGGCGGGACTCCCGGCCGAGATCTACCACCTGAAGGCGGCAGGCAGCGACAACTGGGGCAAGCTGGACGACGTGATCGAGCGCGTGGAAGCCGCGCGGGCGGAGGGGCTCGCGATCACGGCCGACATGTACATGTATCCCGCGGGCTCGACCGGGCTCAGCGCGTCGATGCCGCCGTGGGCGCACGAGGGGGGCTACGAGGATCTGGTCGAGCGCCTGCGAGATCCGGCGACCCGCGCCCGCATCGTGGAAGAGATGCGGACCCCCACGGACGAATGGGAGAATCTCCTCTTGTCGGCGGGGTCTCCAGATCGCGTCTTGCTCGTGGGGTTCCGACAGGACTCGCTGCGCCACCTGACCGGGAAGACGCTCGCCGAGGTCGCCGAGATGCGCGGGACCGGGATCGAGGAGACCGCCATTGAGCTGGTGATACAGGACAGCAGTCGCGTCGGCACCGTGTACTTCATGATGTCCGAGGAAAATGTCGCCCGGCAGGTGCGGCTACCCTGGGTGAGCTTCGGGTCCGACGCGGGGTCGCTCGCTCCCGAAGACCCGTTCCTCGGGTCGAGCCCCCACCCGCGCGCGTACGGAAACTTCGCGCGTCTGCTGGGACGCTACGTCCGCGACGAAGGTCTGATCACGCTCGAGGAAGCCGTCCGTCGGCTGTCGGCGCTCCCCGCCGAGAACCTGTCGCTCGAGCGACGGGGTCGTCTGGCGCGCGGGTACTTCGCCGACGTCGTCGTGTTCGACCCGGCCACGGTCTCCGATCACGCGACGTTCGAGCAGCCGCACCAGCTCGCGACCGGCGTGCGCGACGTGTTCGTGAACGGCGTCCAGGTGCTCGCGAACGGCGCGCACACCGGCGCGACACCCGGACGCGTCGTACGGGGACCCGGCTGGGAGGGCGAGCGCTAGTGTGGTGTATCAAAAGTCCCTTGCCATTCGAGCGGCGATGCATCCCGCTCGCCGGCGTTGCTCGATCTCGACGTAGCTATGGCTACGCCTTCGTTCTCGCGCCTTGG
>JAKSCH010000188.1 GCA_022360695.1 Gemmatimonadota bacterium | reverse complement strand
GGAAGTGGAACGTGAGCGTCGCGACCGTGGTCGCGGCCTGCAGGTACCAGAGGTTCGCCGCGCGGAGATGCTCCAGGAGCTCCGCGACCGAGACATCCCGTAGCGCGTAGAAGAGGAGCGCGATCGAGACGATGATCCCGATCGCGACCGTGATGCGTCTCTTCACACGCGAGCCCCACGGACGAGCCGACCCATCTCGGCGACCGCGCGCTCGAGCCCGACCAAGACGGACCGACTGACGATCGAGTGCCCGATGTTGAGCTCCTCGCACGCGTCGATCGCGGCGACCGGCTGGACGTTCTCGTACGTGAGCCCATGACCCGCATGGATGTGGAGACCCGCATCCAGGCCTCGCGCCGCGGCGGCCTCCAAGCGCTCGAGCTCGCGATCCGCGTCATCGCGGTCCGATGCGTTCGCATACTCGCCGGTGTGGAGCTCGACCGCCTCGGCCCCGAGCTCGACGGCCGTGTCGATCGCGTCGGGGTCCGGATCGATGAACAGCGACACGCGGGTCCCCACGGCCTGGAGGCGACGTATGGCTTCGGCCACGTGGTCGGTGTCTCCGGAGAGGTCGAGACCGCCTTCGGTCGTGACTTCCTCGCGTTTCTCCGGCACCAGCGTGGCCTGGGCCGGCCGCCACGCCTCGGCGAGCTCGAGGACGCCCTCCGCCGCCGCGAGCTCCAGGTTCACGAACGTGCGCACGGTGGCGAACAGCAGCTCGACGTCGCGGTCCTGGATGTGTCTACGATCCTCGCGCAAGTGAACAGTGATTCCGTCCGCCCCTCCGAGCTCCGCGAGCACGGCGGCGCGGACGGGATCCGGCTCGTCGGTACCGCGCGCCTCTCGGACGGTCGCCACGTGGTCGATGTTCACGCACAGGCGACAGTCGATCAGGTGCGCATAGGTATCGCTCGGCATCGGCTCCCCCTCCCTAGTGTGGTGCATCAAACGTCCCTTGCCATTCGGGCGGCGATACATCCCGCTCGCCAGCGTTGCTCGATCTCGACGTAGCTATGGCTATGCCTTCGCTCTCGCGCCTTGGCGAGCGGGCGCCTCACCACCCTCGGTGGTCAAGCGACGTTTGATGCACCACACTAGGCTGCCGCTTCGGCGCGCTCCACGACCAGTCCGCTCGTCTCACGCCAGCGTCCGGCCACGGCGATCGGAACGCGCGCGGTGAAGACGACGCGTCCATCGGCGTACGCTCGCTCCAAGACTTCGCCTTCCCGATACGCCTCGGCCAACGTCCGACCGTCGGCGGCGGGGACGCTCACGCGGACCGTCTCCAGACGCGCGCGCATGGCGCCCTTGAGCGCTTCACGCAACGGGTCGCCGCCGCCGTCCTCGACCATCGACGTGAACACGCTCGGGCCGAGCAGCGCGTCGGAACGCGCGCGGAGGGCGCCCTCTTCGGCGTGCGTCACCCGATCGATCTTGTTCATCACGTGGATCGTGGGATGGTCCCCCGCGCCCGCGGCCTCGAGCACCTCGTCGACGGCTTCCGCTTGCTCTTCCCAGCTCGCCGAGGACGCGTCGATCACGTGGAGGAGCAGGTCCGCCTCGACCACTTCCTCGAGCGTAGCCCGAAACGATGCGACGAGGTGGTGGGGCAGCTTGCGGATGAAGCCGACGGTGTCGGTGAGGAGTATGGGGCCGGGACCATCGATGTCGCAGACCCTCGTGGCCGAGTCCAGCGTCGCGAACAGCCGGTCCTCGACGAAGACCTCGCTGCCGGAGAGCTCGCGGAGGATCGACGACTTTCCGGCGTTCGTGTATCCGACCAGCGCGACGCGAAACCGATCCCGTCGCGACTTGCGCTGGTTCGAGCGCGACGACGCGATCCCGTCGAGCTGTCGTCGAAGTCGAGCGATACGCCGATCGATGAGCCGCCGGTCGGTCTCGATCTGCTGCTCGCCCGGACCTCTGGCTCCGATCCCGCCGCCCTCTCGAGACAGGTGCGTCCACATCCGCTTGAGCCGCGAACGCATGTACTGGAGCTGTGCCAGCTCTACCTGGAGCTTCGCCTCCGCGCTGCGGGCGCGAAGGGCGAAGATGTCGAGGATCAGCTCGGTCCGATCCATCGTCCGCGCATCGAGCGCGGCCTCGAGCTTCGCGCCCTGCGCCGGGGTCAGCTCCTCGTCGAAGATCGCGAGTGTCGCCTCGTGCTCCGACATCGCCTTCGCGAGCTGGTCGATCTTCCCGGACCCGATGTAGGTCGACGCGTTCGGCGCCCGGAGACGCTGCACGACGACCCCCCGGACATCCGCGCCCGCCGTGTTGGCGAGTCGCGAAAGCTCCTCGAGGTGCTCGTCCACGAGCTCCTGTGGCATGTCGATGGGTGGCGCGCCAACCAGGATCGCGCGCTCCGGGTCGTGTCGCGACATCTCAGTCCAGTCGTTCCGATCCGGCGCGCGCCGCCCGGATCGCCTCGAGCCGGCGGCGCGCTTCCGCCTCCCACCCTCGCTCGGTGGGAGCGTACCAGATCTCGGTCTCTACGTCGTCGGGAAGGTACGATTGCGAGGCCACGCCGTCTCGTTCGTCGTGGTCGTACCGATATCCCGCCCCGTACCCGAGGTCCTTCATCAGACGCGTCGGGGCGTTGCGGATATGCAGGGGCACCGGGGCGGCGGGGGTCTCGCGTGCCCGCCCCAACGCCTCCGCGTAGGCGCGGTACGTCGCGTTCGACTTGGGCGCGAGCGCGAGATAGATCGCCGCCTGCGCCAGCGCGAGCTCGCCCTCCGGAGAGCCGAGAAAGTGATACGCGTCGCGGGCCGCCAACGTCCGTTCGAGCGCCCGCGGATCGGCGAGGCCTACGTCCTCCGTCGCCATACGGACCAGCCGTCGAGCCAGGTACATCGGATCCTCGCCCGCGTCCAACATGCGGGCCAGCCAATACAACGCCGCGTCGGGGTCGGATCCCCGGATCGACTTGTGGAGCGCGGAGATGAGGTTGAAGTGCTCTTCCCCCGACTTGTCGTACCGGGCGAACCGCTTCTGAAGCGCCGCTTCGACGTGACGCAGCCCGATCGCTTCCCCGGTCTCGGCGCTCGTCAGATCCGCTGCGGTCTCCAGCGCGTTGAGCGCGCGTCGCGCATCCCCGTCGGACTCCACGGCGATCCGCTCGAGCGCGTCGGGCTCGATGACGATCCCGAGCGCGCCGAGACCTCGTTCCTCGTCGCGCAGCGCGCGACGGCAGATCTCCGCGATCTCGTCGGGCGCGAGCGCGGCCAGGACGAGGACGCGGGTCCGCGAGAGGAGGGGACCGACCACCTCGAAGCTCGGATTCTCGGTCGTGGCGCCGATCAGCGTGACGGCGCCACGCTCGACGTGCGGCAGCAGCGCGTCTTGTTGCGCCCGGTTGAACCGGTGGATCTCGTCCACGAACAGGACGGTCCCTCGCCCGGTCGCGCCCTTCCGGGCGCGAGCCTCTTCGAGGATCTCGCGAACCCGCGGGATGCCGTCGGTGACGGCGGAGAACGGTACGAACGCCGCCTCGACTCTCGTCGCGAGCAGGCCGGCCAGCGTGGTCTTTCCGGCGCCGGGCGGTCCCCACAGGATGAGGCTCGGCACGCGACCGGTCTCGATCAGCTCACGGAGCGGCTGTCCGTCGCCGACGAGATCGGTTTGACCGACGAACTCGTCGAGCGTCCGTGGTCGCATCCGGGCGGCGAGCGGCGCGTCTCGTCCCGCGGGCGGTAGCCCATCCGTCCGGGACCCGGGTCCGGGCCCACCCGCGTCGTCCGTGCCGAACAGGCTCGGCTCGTCAGACATCGGGGCCCCCGGGGCCCGCGAGCGAGCCGAGCTCGATCAGCCGTCGCGCTTCGTCGAGCAGCGACTCCCGGGTGTTCGCGGTAGGATCCTCGAGCACCTGCTCGAGCAGCTCCTCGAGCAACAGCCCGACGATGGGCCCGTGCGTGATGCCGAGCCCGAGCACGTCGTCACCATCGACCGCGAGGTCCGTGATCGCGAGCGGCGTCCCGCCCGCTCGCTCCTCGTGGACGATCCGCCATGTCGCGGTCACGTACCGACCCGCCTCGTCGGACCGCCCACCCCGCGCGTCCGCGAGGTGGAGCCGGAACACGTCTCGCCACCTGTCGCCCACCTCCGACAGCCAGCGTCGATGCTGGGCGGAGGAATCGAGCGGCCCGACGAACGGCAGGTAATGCCGGGAGAGCGCCACCGCCGTCTTTCGGTCCGCGTTCGAGAACCGCAGCCGCTTCGCCAACGCGTCCGTCCGGTCGGCTCGACCCTCCGGATCGTCCGAAACCTGGACGAGCCAGCGTGCGAGGCGGAGCCGGGGACGGTGCGGTCGGATCGCGTCGACCGCGCTCAGCGTCGCGAGCCACGCGGTACGATCCGCGCTGGCCTCGACGAGCTCTTCGTACCAGCTCGGCAGGACGCCCGTCGTAGCGTAGAGATCGAGCGTCGTGGAGGGGGTCGCGTCGGACAGCACCTTCACGAGCTCCTCCCGTACTCGCTCCGCGGACAGACGCGGAAGACCGGGAACCGCCGCCTCCAGCGCGGCTCGCGTCTCCGCCTCGATCTCGAGATCGAAGCGGCCGGCGAAGCGGAGCCCACGGAGAACGCGTAGATAGTCCTCGCGGAACCGATCCGCCGGATCGCCGACCGCGCGGAGGATTCCGTCCGCCAGGTCATCGATCCCGCCGGAGGGATCCCGCAGCTCGTCGGTCGCGAGGTTCCAGGCGATCGCGTTGATCGTGAAATCGCGCCGTTCGAGATCTTCGTCGATCGTATCGGCGAAGACCACGGTCGCGTGCCGTCCGTCCGTCTCCACGTCGCGTCGGAAGGTCGTGACCTCGAAGAGCTGGTCGTCCTCGAGCACGCCGACCGTCCCGTGCTCCAGCCCGATCGGGACGGTGCGCCGGAAGAGGCGCAGCACGTCGTCCGGCCGGGCGTCCGTGGCCAGGTCCCAGTCCCGGGCCACTTCGTAGGCGCGGCCGGCGACCGCGCCGGCGCAGGCATCGCGGATCGACCCGCCCACGGCCCACGTCTCGAAGCCCTCGCCGCGAAGCCGTTCCGCGAGGGCCAGGAAACGGCGTGGCGGCCGGAAGCGATCGGTGTCTACGGAGCGGGACATGAGGTCGGGTGCGGCATCAGCCGCACAGCACGCTTCCGCCGTTGACGTTGAGCACCTCTCCCGTCACGTGGCGAGCCGCGTCCGAGAGCAGAAAACAGATCGGACCCGCGAGATCGTCGGCCGTCGCGATCCGTCGGAGCGGGATCTCGGCCTCGATTCGGGCCCGATCCTCGCCCTGGAGCGGCTCGGCCGACATCTCCGTATCGACCCACCCGGGGGCGACGGCGTTGACCGTGATCGATCGGGGCCCCAGCTCGGTCGCGATCGATTTCACGAACGAGATGATCGCGCCCTTCGAGGCCGCGTAGTGACTGTGGTCGGCCTCGCCGCGCTGACCGGCCGTCGATGACACCAATACGATCCGGCCGTCCGCGCCCAACCGACGGCTCGCCTCGCGCGTGGTGAGGTAGATCGACGTCAGGTTCACCTCGATCATGCGACGCCACTCGTCGAGCTCGAGCTCCGCGAGCGGCCGCGGCTCGGCGTTCCAGATGCCCGCGTTGCCGACGAACCCGTCGAGCCGTTCGAAGACTTCGTCGGCGCGGGCGAAGATCGCGCGGCACCCCGCCTCGTCGGACAGGTCCCCGGTCTCGCACCAATGGCGCCCGGAAGGGTTGAGCTCGACCGCTTCGGCCACCGCGGCTTCCGCTTCGTCCGAAGCGCTGCGGTACGCGACCCCGACGTTCGCCCCCGATGCGGCCAGGACGCGCACGGTCGCTCGCCCGATGCCGCGCGACCCGCCGGTGACCAGCACGCTTCGCCCCGCCAACCCCGGGAAAGATGCCGCGGCGTGGCTCATCGCATCCGCTCGAGGCTTCGACCGATCAGACCCGCCGGACCGAACGTGTCGGCGAGCGCCTCCGCTCTCGCCCTCGTCCCGCCCAGCCCCGGATCGGCGGCCGCCTCGAACGCGTACGTGAGCAGCGCGTCCGCCGCCAGGAGCTCGAGCGCGCCGGTGCGGGCGTCGTCGGCGCCGGCCATGCGCTCGAACCCCTCGAGTGCCGCGGACGCGAGGTCGTCGGGGCCCTCGATGTCGACCGTTCGGACGAGCGCGCGCACCGCATCCGCCAGATCGGTCGGCACCTCCGACAACCGCTCGTCGAGCCACACGGATGCGGGCGAGCGTTCGGCGTCCATTCGTCAGCCTACCAAGTCCGGGACCCGCTCGGACGCCCACTTCTTCGCGGCGCCGAGCCCGTCGTCGGCGCGCTCCGGGTCTCCGACGCCCCCTTGAGCGAAATGCGGCCTTCCGCCCCCCCCGGAGCCCGTGGCCTTGCTCGACACGCGGACCAGGTCGCCGGCTTTGAGGCCATCGCGGATGAGATCGTCCGAGACGACCGAGACGAAGGCGTGTCGACCCTCATCCGGAAATACGACGTGGAGCACGACCGCGGCGGAGTCGATTCGATCGCGGAGCAGATCGCCGAGATCGCCCAGGTCCGTACCGGCCGGCAGCTCGATCCGACCGGACAGGAACCGGGCGCCGTCCGCGGTCACCTCGCGCAACAGCCGCTCGACCTGATCCGCGGTCGCCTCGCCGCGCTGACTCGATGCTTCGCGCTCGAGTCGGTCCCGCTCTTCGAGCAGACGATCGATCCGTCCGGCCAGCTCGGGCACCGACGCCCGCAAACGATCCGCGACGCTCGTGAGCACGCGCTCCCGCTCGATGGTCCACTCGTACGCGCCGCTCCCGGTGAGCGCCTCGACGCGGCGAATCCCGGCCGCGACGCCGGTTTCCGCGATGATTCGGAACGAGCCGATCTGCCCGGTGGTTCGAACGTGCGTCCCGCCGCAGAGCTCCTGGCTCAACCCTTCGACGTCGACTACGCGGACGACATCGCCGTACTTCTCACCGAACAACGCCATCGCGCCGGCCGCCAGCGCCTCCTCGTAGTCGCGCTCGGAGGCGCTCACCACCGCGTTCGCCAGGATCGCGTGGTTGACCCGTGTCTCGATCGAGGCGCGCTCTTCGTCGCTCAACGGACCCCGGTGCGTGAAGTCGAAGCGGAGCCGATCGGGCGCGACGAGCGACCCCGCCTGCTGGACGTGATCGCCGAGCCGTTCGCGGAGCGCCGCGTGGAGCAGGTGCGTCGCCGTGTGGTTCCGCTCGGTGTCCGCGCGCAGTCGCGCATCGACCTCCGCGATCACGGGACCCGTCGGATCGAACGCGCCCTCCGTCAGCTCGCCGGCGACGACCGTCTGTCCATCGGCGTTCTTCCACACGGTCGAAACGTCCATCCGCCAACCGGCACCCCGCACGATCCCGGCGTCGCTCACCTGCCCGCCGCTCTCCGCGTAGAACGGGTTGTCGGCGAGAACCAGCGCGACCCGCCGGTCCGATTCCGCGTACCCGCCGATCGCCGTCTCCTCGCGGGTGGACGTATAGCCCGTGAACCGTTGGTCCACGTCCGCCGTGAGTCGAGCCAGCTCGTCCGGAACCCCGTCCGTGACGGCGGTCTCGACGCCCGCGCGCGACCGCGCACGCTGCGCTTCGAGCGCGTCCCGAAAGCCGTCCCAGTCGATCGCGTACCCGCGCTCGCGCGCGATGAGGTCGGTGAGATCCTCCGGGATCCCGTACGTGTCCTTGAGCTTGAAGGCGACGTCGCCCGCGAGCGTACCCGAGCCGCCCTCCGGCATCGCGGCATCGATCTCCCGCATCCCGCCATCGATCGTGGACAGGAAGAGCTCCTCTTCCGCCTGCGTGGTGGCGAGCAGGTGCTCGCGCCGCGTGGAAAGCTCCGGATACGCCCCCGACATCGAGTTCACGACGACGTCCACCAACCGCCCGAGCATCGGCTCGCGACGACCGAGGAGCCAGTAGTACCGCACCGCTCGACGGAGTATGCGCCGGAGCACGTAGCCCCTCTTCTCGTTCGACGG
>JAKSCH010000298.1 GCA_022360695.1 Gemmatimonadota bacterium | reverse complement strand
GCGCAGGTAGCCGCCGACCGCCGGAACCGTTCAGAGGTCGAGCTCGTCCAGCGCCAGCAGCGTTCGCAACAGCACGTTCGCGCCCGCCGTCACGTCCTCCGGCTCGGTGAACTCGAGCGGGGAGTGGCTGATCCCATCGCGGCTGGGCACGAAGATCATCCCTACCGGCGCGAGCAGGGCGACGCTCTGCGCGTCGTGCCCCGCGCCGCTCGGCATCCGGAGCGACGCATGGTCGAGGCGGGCCGCCTCCCCCTCGATGAGATCGCGGAGTCGGGGGTCCGTGGGCGCCGCGCGGCTCTCGTAGAACTGCTCGAACCCCACGCGCGTCTCGGCCTCGCCGGCCACGCGCTCCGCGGCCCGTCGGATCTCCTCGAACACGTCGTCGATCTTGGACATCTCGAGATCCCGGATCTCGAGGCTGAACGTCACGCGACCGGGGATGACGTTCGGGGCGCCCGGCTCGGCGGCGAGCCGGCCCACCGTCGCGACCTGCCGGCCCGGTGTCTCACGCGCGATGCGGTGGACGATGTCGATGATCCGCGCGGCCGCCACCATCGCGTCCTGTCGCTGATCCATCGGCGTCGTCCCGGCGTGGTTGGCGAACCCGTCGACCGTCGCCGTCCAGCGCTTGATCCCGACGATGCCTTCGACGACGCCGATGTCGATGCCGGCTCGGTCGAGCACGAAGCCCTGTTCGACGTGGAGCTCCAGGTAGGCCGCGATCGTACCGGAGTCGCGTCGCGCGGCCGCGAGATCCGAGAGGTCGCCCCCTAGCCTCCTCGTCCCCTCGTCGATGCGGTATCCGCTCGCCGTGACGATATCCAGCTCGAACGCCCACACTTCGCCCGCAAACGCGCGGCTGCCGGTCTTTCCCCCCTCTTCGTTCGCCCATACCACGAACTCGATGGGGTGCCGGGTCGCGAGACCGGCGTCGGCGATGGCGGTCACGGCTTCGAGCGCCGCCATCGTCCCGACCTGCCCATCGTAGCTACCGCCCGCAGGGACGGAATCGATGTGTGATCCGATCAACAGGGGAGGGCGTGAGGGATCGGAGCCGGCGAGCCGACCCAGCAGGTTCGCGCCTCGATCGACGGATACGGTCGCCCCGGCCTCCTCGAGTCGATCCGTCAGCCACGCGCGCGCCGCGAGATCTTCGTCGCTGTAGGCGAGCCTCGTCGTCCCCGATTCCGCGGAACTGAAGCTCGCGAGGTGGCGGAGGCGGTCGTTCAGCCGCTGACCGTCGACCAGCAGGTCGCGTCCGCGTCGGTCGCTCGTCGCGTCGGTTGGCGTCGTTGGGCCCCGCCTCGCGGCGGCGACCACCGGACGCAGCGCCCACCCGCCGAGCGCGGCCAGCCCGATCCCGGCCAACTCACGCCGTCGCATACGCCGGGGGCCAGCCTTCGCGGGGACCGCGCGGGGTCAATGCGAGAGCGCGTAGATGATGTAGTTGATCGCGAGCTCGTAGGCGTAGTTGGATCGGTCGATGGGGTAGTACGGATTCTCGGACCACTCCCACGCATCCCCGAGGTCCGTATTCCAGTTGATGACGACCATGAGCTCGTCGTTGTCGTCGAAGATCCCGTAGATGCGCGGCGGACAGCCGTAGCACTCGTCATACGGCGGGCCGCGCATCCCGTTTCCCACGTTCGGGACCGTCAGGATCTCCGTGATGTCGTAGAACTGGTGGAAGATCGGGTGGTCGAGCGGGATCTCCCGGATCTTCCGGTCCGGGAGCACGCGCGCCATCTGATAGCTGAAGTTCTCCCAGGCCCAGTCGCCCCAGAAGTCGTCGACCACGAGAAAGCCGCCGGCCTCGAGGTAGCCGCGCAGCCCTTCGACCTCGGGCTCGGTGAGGTTCATCCGTCCGACCTCGAGGATGTACAGGAAGGGAAAGCGCCGCAGCTCCGGATCGTCCAGCGCCACCGGGTTCTCCCACTCGTGCAGATCGAGCAGCGTGAGCAGCCGGTTCAGGATGAACAGGAATTGACGATCCGCTTTCGGATAGTCCGTCGCCCACGACCCTCGACCCCAGCCGCGCCCCCCGGTATAGATCCCCCGAGTGAAGTAGAAATCCCGCCCCCACTCGCGGCGCGCCCCCTGCATGACCTCCTGGAGCTCGTCGAGACGCGGCAGCACTGGCACCAACGGTGGATCGGCCGCCCCCGCGTCGCCGATCAACGGCCCGACATCGCGGACGTGAGACGCGCGGTCAGCGGTCGACGCGGCGAAGCCGGTCGCGGTCGTCGCCACGCTCGGGGGTGGGTCGACGACGCCGAGTACATCGGTGGGCGGGCTCGGGGCCAGCCCGATCGTGCCGATCGCGGTCGTCACGGCGAGGGTGGATCGCCATCCTTGCTTCGGTCGCTGCATTCGAAGACGAAACGACATGTGCGTCCCCGCGTCAACTTGGCCGTGCCTGTTTCGCCGGCGGATACGACGTCATCCGCACCCGACCCCGGCTCCTCTCGTACATCCGAGGCGCGACGGGGTGCCCGCGGCTTTTCACGCTCTGTAGGCGGCCGTAGACTCAGCGACCTCCACACGCACGCGATCCGCGATCGGGCGCCACATGACGGATCCCCAAGATCGAGTCGGCTTGAGTCTCGAAGGCGTCGCGCTTCGCTTCGGCGGCGTCACCGCGCTCGCCGACGTGACACTCGACGTGCGGTCCGGTGAGCTGCTCGCTCTGATCGGCCCGAACGGAGCGGGAAAGACCAGCATCTTGAACTGCATCTCTGGTCTGTACCGACCCCAGAGCGGCACCATCACGTTCACGGACGCGGTCGGGACCGCGCACGCGCTCCACCGATTGCCGCCGCATCGAATCGCTCGTCTCGGGATCGCGCGGACGTTTCAGAACATCGAGCTGTTCAAGCACATGACCGTGCTCGACAACCTCATGCTGGGGCGCCACGTGCACATGAAGGGCGGGGTGCTCGGTGGTGGGGTCTTCTGGGGTCGTCAGCGCGCAGTCGAGATCGAGCACCGCGTGGCGGTCGAGCGCGTGATCGACTTCATGAATCTTGAGTCCATCCGCCGCGCCACCGTCGGGAGCCTGCCGTACGGAAGGCAGAAGCTCGTCGAGCTGGCGCGTGCGTTGTGTCTGCAACCCGAGATCCTGTTGCTCGACGAGCCGATGGCCGGGATGAACTCCGAAGAGAAGGAGTCGATGGCTCGCTTCATCCTCGACACGCATGAGGAATGGGGCGTGACGCCATTCATGATCGACCACGACATGGATGTCGTGATGGACCTCGCGGACCGGGTCGTCGTGCTCGACTTCGGGCGTGTGCTGGCCGACGGGTCCCCGTCGGAGGTGCGCGACGATCCCCGCGTGGTCGAGGCCTACCTGGGGGTCGACCCTGAGACGTCGCGGGTCGGTACCTAGGTGACGGTCCCCGGGACGGGATCCACGACGGTCGACCGTGGGTCGGCGCGGACGCTGCCGGGTCGTCTGCTGGCGCAGGCGGCCGCCCGACCCGAAGACACGGCGCTTCGCGAGAAGGTGCTGGGGATCTGGCACTCGATCACGTGGTCGGAGTACGCCGCTCGAGTCGCCCGGTTCGCGCTCGGTCTTCGATCCGTGGGGTTGGAGACGGGCGATCGGATCGCGATCGTCGGCGACAACCG
>JAKSCH010000155.1 GCA_022360695.1 Gemmatimonadota bacterium | reverse complement strand
GAAGCGAGTCCTTCGCCATGTCCGCCGCATTGCGGGCCGCGTCCGCCTCCACGTCCATCTCGTCGGAGATGTCGTAGCGCGACTGCTCGTACCGCATCGCGCCCCGCTCGCGGTTGGCCAGGTTCCACTCGCGAAGCTCCGTGAGCGTCCGCACCGGAGCCGACGGTCCCAACGATGCGAGCCACCCGTTGAAGTCCCGCTTCATGCCGTACTTGAAGTTGACGGAGCAACCCTCGTCGGAGCCCTTCGCGTGCTGCGCGCCGAGACACAGGCCCCACGCGTAGAAGTTCCGGTCGGGGTCCGGATCGACGATGCTCGGCACGTCGGCCGGGTCGACGATGACGGCGCCCCCCGCCTCGAGGATCGCGATGGCCTCGGTCATGAGCGCCATCTGTTCCGCCGTGAGGCCCCCCATCGTCTGGTCGCCGACCGCGATCTCCTCGTAGTAGTAGGCGCGCGGGATCCCGATGCGGGCGTCGCGGAGACCGTCCGGGTCCAGGAACGCGGTGTAGTCCCGTTCGGGCGGCGCCTCGCAGATCTCGGTCGAAGCATCGTTCGGGTCCGGCTCGGCGCCCTCCATCGCGCCGAGGAGGATCGCGGCGTCCACCACGGTGCGGGTCATCGGCCCCGCGGTGTCGTGATCCAGCGTGACCGGCGCGATCCCCCAGCGGCTGAGGCGTCCGATGGTGGGGCGGATGCCCACCAGCATGTTCGCGTTCGAAGGACTGATGACGGACCCACCCGTGTCCGTGCCGACGCTCGCGGCCCAGAAGCTGACCGCGGTGCCGATCCCCGAGCTCGACCCGCCGGTGGGCTGGGCCGGCCGCCCGTCGTCGAACCCGGGCCGCGGGTCCGGGCGCGGGTCGTACGGATTGTATGCGAACCCGGTGAGCGCGTTGTAGTTGCCGGGCATCTGGCTCGGCGGACCGGCCATGAAATTCGCGAACTCGGTGAGCCCCGCCTTGGCGATGATGATCGCGCCCGCCTCGCGCAGGTGCGTGGTCAGGGTCGCCTCGTAGGGAGGCACGTAGCCTTCGAATGCGAGCGCGCCGCCGGTCGTCGGCAGGTGCGTCGTGTGGATGTTGTCCTTGAGCGCCACCGGGATCCCGTGGAGCGGTCCCCGCACGCGTCCCTCGGCGCGCTCGCGGTCCAAGGCATCGGCTTCGGCGAGCGCGTTCGGGTTGATGGAGACGGCGGCGTTCAGCTCGTCTTCGTATCGCTCCATACGGTCGAGGTACGCCTGGACGATCTCGCGCGATGTCGTCGCGCCGGTCTCCATCGCTGCGAGCATCTCGGGGATGCTCGCTTCCACGATGTCGAAAGCGACGGACGCTTCGGAATCAGCGGAGGCGGCGGAGTGGTCGGAATCCGCCGCGTCGCCGGTGCACGCCGGGACCGAGGTCGACCACAGGATCCCGAGCGCCGCGTGGCTGATCCGTCTCATGTCGTTCTCCCGTGGTTGGGGGGCGAGGGCACAGTCTTGCGCACCGGGGCGCCACGGCCAACCCATCATGCGGCGGTCGTCCACGCGGGTCCACCGGACCCCTACAAGAGCGGAAGGGATGGATGACAGGATCGATTCGAGTCGCGCTCGGTCTCGGGGCGGCGCTCCAGACGGCGGCGCTCTCCGCGCAGGACCTCGATGCCCCGCGACCCATCGATGCGACCGATACCGTGTTCATCGAGGAGATGACGTGGATGGAGGTCCGCGACGCGATCGCCGCCGGCCACACCACCGTCATCGTCGCCACGGGCGGGATCGAGCAGAACGGCCCCTACGTCGCGAGCGGGAAGCACAACTTCGTGTTGGAAGCGACGACGGACGCGATCGCGCGGGAACTCGGGAACGCGCTGGTCGCGCCGATCATCAAGCTCGTGCCCGAGGGCGACATCGATCCGCCGACCGGACACATGCGGTACCATGCGACGATCAGCGTACGTGACGAGACGTTCGAGGCGGTCCTGACCGACGTGCTGAGCAGCCTCGCTCAGCACGGGTTCACCGATCTGGTCCTGATCGGCGACAGCGGCGGCAACATCCGTGGGATGGAGCGCGTGTCGGCGCGGCTCAACGAGACGTGGGGGACGAGCCCGAAGTGGCGCTCGGCGCCGCGGCGCGTGCACTACATCCCCGAGTACTATTCCGAGGACATCTATAGCTGCGATTTTCTCGAGAACGAGCTCGGGATCCACCAGCAGCCGTCCGAGTGCGTGGCCACGCGCGACCGCTACCACGACGACTACCACTATTCGTCGATCATCGCGACGACGGACCCCACGCGGATCCGGGCGCAGCAGCGGATCGACGCGGGACTGTTCGAGATCAACGGGGTCGATCTGAGCCCCGTCGAGACGACCGTCGCGAACGGGCGGGCCCTCATCGCGTACCGCGCGGAGCTCACGGCCCGGGCGATCCGCGCGGCGATCGGGCGGCGATGAGCGGAGGAGGGCCGCCGGAGCGGACCGGGCTCACGCGCGAGCTCGGTCTCCTCGGGCTCGCGGCGACCGGCATCTGCTCGATGCTCGGGGCGGGGATCAACGTCGTTCCGATCATGATCCAGCGAAACGTGCCGGGGATCCAGGACGGCGTGCTCGCGGCCTACGCGTTCGGGACGCTGCCCGCGCTCCTGGCCGCGCTCGCGTACGCGGCGCTCGCCTCCGCCATGCCACGCGCGGGGGGCAGCTACGTGTTCGCCAGCCGCTCGCTCGGTCCCTATTGGGGGTTCGCCGCCAGCTTTTCGCAGTGGTTCGGGCTCTCCATCGTGATCGGGGTCGTCTCGTTCCTGGTGGTGCCGTTTCTCCGCGACGTAGCGGCGGCCGTCGGATTCGACGGCGTGGCGGCGGCGCTCGACGTCGGCATGATTCGCGTCGGCATCTCGCTGGCGTTCCTGTGGGGGTTCGTCGCCGTCAACGTGCGAGGCCTTCGTGCGTACGAACGCACGCTGATCCCGCTCATGTTCATCATGTTCACCCTGGGCGCGATCGTCATCGTCGCCGGGTTCTCGTTCGACCACGCCGATTTCGCGGCGGCCCTCCAGGCGCGGGAAGCGGTCGCGGTCCCCGACGTGCCCCCCGAGCCCCGGACGATCGGGACGTTTCTCGCCGCTTCGGCCATCCTCTTCTCCAGCTTCGTGGGGTTCGACGCGATCGCGCAGGCCGGCGGCGAGGCGCGGAACCCGCACCGGGCGCTGCCGCTCGCCATCGGGCTCGCGGTGCTGATCGTCGGGTCCTTCTACCTGTTGTTCACGGCCGCGGTCTACAACACGGTCCCGTGGCAGTTTCTGGCCGAGCGAACGCTCGAGCAGGACCTGACCGCGCCCGGGCTGCTGGGCTACGTGCTCCCCGCCGGTTGGACGGTGGCGATCGTGTTCGGCGCGGCGATCGCGCTGCTCAACGACCTGCCGGCCATGCTACTCTCGGTATCGCGGCTGCTCTTCGCGTGGGGAGAGGACGGCATCTTCCCGAAGGCCGTCGCGCGCGTCCACCCGAAGCGCCACACGCCCCACGTCGCGCTCATCCTCTCGGCGACGCTCGCGTCGGTCGGGATCCTCGGAAGCCACTTCGCGGGTGACTTCTTTCTCGGCATCGACATCATGGTCACCGCGATGCTGGTGAACTTCGTATTGATGTGCGTGTCGCTGATCGCGCTCCCGAAGCGGAACCCCGCGATCGCCGCGCAGCTCCGCGTGCTCGCGAACGACGCGACCCGAGTCGCGGTCGCCTCGATCGGGGTTCTGCTGCTCGGGACGTTCCTGGTCGTGCACGTCGCGAAGGATCTCTCGGCGGACGTGGACGCGTGGTACTTCCACTCGACGTACGTCTACGCGCTGGTCATGGCCGTAGCCTCGACGATCTACTTCGTCGAGATGCGAAAGCTCCGGGCGAGCGGCGTGGACACACGCGCGCTCTTCTCCGAGCTCCCGCCCGAATAGCGTCCGGCTACAGCGCCTCCACCGATACGAGGGAACGCATGATCTCGTCCGAACCCACGATCGAGCTCGCCCCCGGCTTCGAGATCTCGCGAGTCGTCACGGGTCTCTGGCAGATCGCGGATCTGGAGCGCGGCGGCGCGTTGGACGTCGACGCGACCGCACGGGAGATGGAGCCGTACGTGGCGGCGGGGTTCACGACGTTCGACATGGCGGACCACTACGGATCGGCCGAGGACATCGCGGGCGCGTTCCGATCGAGCCGCGTTCCCGAAGACGTCCAAGTACTGACCAAGTGGGTCCCGTCGCCCGCGCGGTACGGGCGCGAGGATGTCCGCGCAGCCGTCGAGACGTCGCTCCGACGGCTGCGTACGGAGACGATCGACCTGCTGCAGTTTCACGCGTGGCGTTACTCGGATCCGTCGTGGCTCGACTGTCTGTTCTGGCTTCAAGAGCTCAAGACGGAGGGGGTGATCCGTCACATCGGCGTGACGAACTTCGATGCGCCGCACCTCGCGATGGCGCTCCACAGCGGGATCGACATCGTCTCGAATCAGGTCTCGTACTCGCTCATCGATGATCGCGCCGGCGGTCCGCTGGCGGAGCTTTGCGAGGAGCACGGCGTGCGGCTGCTCGCGTTCGGGGCGCTCGCCGGCGGGTTCTTGACGGAACGTTGGATCGAGGTGGCCGATCCGGGGATCGATGCGCTCGATACGTGGTCGGAGATGAAGTACTACCGCTTTCTCGAGGTTGCCGGCGGATGGGAGCGGCTCCAGTCGGTGCTCCGGACGGTTCGCGAGATCGCAGGACGACACGGGGTCTCGATGGCGAACGTCGCGTCGCGATACGTCCTCGACCAACCGAGCGTGGCGGCCGTCATCATCGGAGCGCGCCTGGGGTGCAGCGACCACATTGAAGACAACCGGAGGCTGCTCGATCTCGAGCTCGATGATGCCGATCGGCGCGCGCTCCGGACGGCGCGCGACGCGTACGATCCGATCCCGGGCGACTGCGGCGACGAGTATCGACGGCCCCCGTACCTGACCGCGTCGGGAGATCTCAGCCACCACTTCGACGAGTTCCCTCGACCCTACGACACGGTGAGCGGATCCGACGATCGAGAGCGCGCGCTCAGCGGGACGGTCTGGGAGGATCTCGCCGGGTTCAGTCGAGCCGTACGGCAGGGCGACCGTATCCACGTGTCCGGCACGACCGCGACGCACGGCGATCGCTTGATCGGTGGCGACGACCCCGCGGCCCAGACGCACTTCATCATCGACAAGATCGAAGGCGCCATCGAGTCGCTCGGCGGGTCTCTGGCGGACGTGATCCGCACGCGGATCTACATCCACGACCCGGACGTTTGGGAGCCCGTGTCCCGGGCGCACGGACTTCGCTTCGCCGAGACGCGCCCGGCGAACACGCTGGTGCACGCCGGTCTCATCGGCGACGGATACCTGGTCGAGATCGAGGCGGAAGCCCTCGTGCGACGCTGAGACCCTACGCGCCGCCGCTCGACTCGGCGCGCAGGCGGTCGAGCAACGGCCGAAGGACGGTGCGGCGCCGCTTGGACGCCGTCACGGGAGGAGCTCAGCGGACCTCGAAGGTGAGCGTGGCCCAGTTCGACACGTAGTCGACCTCGCTCTCGGTCGTCGGCTCGGACATGTGGATCGTTCGGATGTACCAGCGCCCGCCGGCGCCGAGCGGGATCACCGCGACCCCGTCGGCATCCGTGCGCGTCTCGACGGCCTCGTCGTGACCGCCTTCGTCGTCGTGGCTGT
>JAKSCH010000127.1 GCA_022360695.1 Gemmatimonadota bacterium | reverse complement strand
CCGCCGATGACGATCACGTCGAAAGGCCAATCGAGCTGGCCGTCTGGGTCTCGCATGACGATTCGCGACCCTCACGATACATGCCCATCGCGCGCGTCCGACCCGAACCGGACCGCGTCGATCGGTGACGTTGCGGCGGCCGTGCTAACGTGCGGTTCGGCATAGCGATGCGAGGTCGCTCGTCTTCGGCGCGCATCGGAGCTCCGGTCCCGCAACCGCGTCCAGGAGCCTCACGACCGAACCGTCTCGGGTGCGCGACCGATGGAAGGGAGGCAAACCGCAACAAGACGGGGCGAAAGCCACGGTCGCCCGAGCACTTAGGGAATCGTGTCGTGGTCGCGCGTGGGCGCCACGGCATGCGGTGGTGGGACCACAGTCCACGCTCTTGCTGAAGCGAGCGTTGCTCGCCTACGGTGGTTCGGCGTTCCACCACCGAGGAGTCGACGATGCCAAGCGATCGACGGACGTTCCTGAGACAAGCCGCGACCGGGTCGGCGCTCGCCGGCGGGCTCCCCGCGATGCTCCTCGATCCCGGCTCGTCGGCACGTCGGCCGCTCGTCCGGACCGGCGGGGATCGGATAGCGCCGAGCGATCGAGTCGGCTTGGCGGTCATCGGCGCCGGAGGGATGGGCATGGCGGACGTCGCGACCGCGCTCCGCGTCCCGGGAGTGGAGCTCGTCGCGGCGTGCGATGTCTTCGACGGACGTCTGGACGCGGCCCGAGATCGGTACGGAGCGGGACTGTACACGACGCGTCACCACGAGGAGGTACTGGCGCGCGACGATGTCGATGCCGTGATCGTCGCCACCCCGGATCACTGGCACCAGAGGATCTCGATCGACGCGATGCGGGCGGGCAAAGCCGTATACTGCGAGAAGCCGATGGTGCACGGCATCGAGGAGGGCGCGAGTCTCATTG
Organism: Gemmatimonadota bacterium; assembly: GCA_022360695.1. Lineage (GTDB taxonomy): Bacteria > Gemmatimonadota > Gemmatimonadetes > Palauibacterales > Palauibacteraceae > Palauibacter. The sequence continues at coordinate 11,499 of JAKSCH010000127.1, read as the reverse complement.
CGGCCGCGCACGAGACCGGACGCCCCTTCCAGGTCGGGAGCCAGGGCATGAGCTCGCTCGGCAACGAGAAAGCGAAGGAGCTCTACGAGGCAGGGGCGATCGGCGACCTCAACTACGCCGAAGGGTTCTGGGCACGGAACGACCCCATCGGCGCCTGGCAGTATCCCATCCCGGCCGAGGCCTCGGCGAGCGCCGTCGACTGGGAACGGTTTCTCGGTGGCGCGACGCGGCGACCGTACGATCCGCTGCGCGTCTTTCGCTGGCGCAACTACCGGGATTACGGGACCGGTGTCTCGGGCGACCTCTTCGTGCACCTGTTCTCGAGTCTGCACTTCGTCGTCGGCTCGCGCGGGCCGACGCGAATACAGGCGACGGGAGGACTCCGCTATTGGGAGGACGGACGCGAGGTGCCGGACGTGCTCTTGGGCATGTTCGACTACCCCGCCACCGAGACCCACCCCGCGTTCAACCTCTCGCTTCGCGTCAACTTCGTGGACGGCACGTCGGGCAGCACGTTCCTGCGGTTGGTCGGAAGCGAAGGGGCGATGGACGTCACGTGGACCGACGTCGTGCTGCGAAAGAACGTCGCCGTCGACCCGATGGATGCGTTCTCGCGAGAGAAGATGGCCGACGCGCGGAGCGCGTCTCCGGAGCTTCCGTCGCGCGTCGCCATGCGGCCTCCGGCGGAGACGCACTACACGGTCGAGGCCGGGTATCGAGGGGCGCACCTCGATCACTTCGTCCACTTCTTCGAGGCGGTGCGCTCGGGGTCGCCCGTGATCGAAGACGCGGTCTTCGGGCTGCGCGCCGCGGCGCCCGCGCTCGCCTGCAACACGAGCTACTTCGAAGATCGCATCGTCCGGTGGGATCCGGACGAGATGGCGCTCGTATGAGGCGACCCGGCGCTCGCCCGTGGATCGGGATGCTGCGGCCGCTCGCGTGCGCCGTCTTCGTCGCCGCCTGCGCCTCGCCCGACTCGGAGGCGGACGATCCTCCCGGCTCGAGCCACGACGTCCTTTCCGAACGGGAACGGGCCGACGGGTGGCGCCTGCTGTTCGACGGCGCGACGACCACGGGCTGGCGGAGCTACAACGGGGCGGCGTTCCCCGACACGGGGTGGGCGGTGGTCGACGGGATGCTGGTGGTGGGAGCGACCGCGACGGATCCCGACGTCCCGATCGGCGGCGACATCGTCACCGAGGAGACGTTCACCGACTTCGATCTTCGATTCGAGTTTCGTCTGTCTCCGGTGGCGAACAGCGGCGTTTTGTACCGCGTGCTCGAAGAGCCCGGCGCCGCGATCTGGCACAACGCGCCCGAGTTCCAGGTGCTGGACGACCAGGCGTACATCGACATGGGCACGATGGACATGCGCACCCACCTGAGCGGGGACAACTACGATCTGCACGAGTCCACGGAGCGCGCGCTCCGTCCGCTCGGCGAGTGGAACGAGGGACGGGTCGTCGTGCGGGGCGCTCAGGTCGAGCACTGGCTGAACGGCGTCCGCACGGTCGCGTACGAGCTCTGGTCGCCGGACTGGGAAGCGCGGGTGGCCGCGAGCAAGTTCGCGCCCTTCGAGCGATACGGAAGGGCGACGTCCGGGCCGATCGGACTCCAGGACCACGGACGGCTCGTGTGGTATCGCGACATCAAGATCCGTCCGCTCGACGAGACGCAGGGGCTCTTCAACGGCGTGGATCTCGACGGGTGGCAGGTGCACGGCACCGAGCGCTGGTACGTCGAAGATGGCGAGCTCGTCTGCGAGAGCGGTCCCGACGAGGCCTACGGATATCTCGCGACCGAGCGCACGTTCGGCGACTTTGATCTGGAGCTCGAGTTCAAGCAGGAGGCCGATGGAAACAGCGGCGTGTTCTTTCGCTCGAGCCTCGAAGACACGCGCATTTCGGGCTGGCAAGCCGAGGTCGCGCCGCCCGGTCTCCACACCGGTGGGATCTACGAGTCGTACGGTCGTGGGTGGTTGATCCGGCCGGACGCGTCCTCGCCGGATGTCGCGATGGGGGAGTGGAACCGGCTCCGCGTGCGGGTCGTCGGCGACACGGTCCGAACCTGGCTCAACGGCGCGCAGAAGGTCGAGCTCGTCGATGCGGAGGTCGGCGGGGCGAGAGGCTCGATCGCGCTACAGATCCACGACGGCGGGGGGATCAAGGTGCGGTGGCGGAACCTCCGCCTCCGCGATCTCGACGATTAGCCGACCCCGCCCGGCGTCGTGATCCGCGCGAGGATGTCGTCCAGGCTCTCCTCCGCCATGCGCGCGAGCTCCTCCTCCGTTCGGTTTTGCACCGGGTGCGGTACGCAGACGATGGCCGGCTCGAATCCCAGCGCGTCCGATTGCGCTTCGGCCGCCGATCGGAACTCGGTCGTGACGACGAAGCAGCCCGGGACGCCCCGTTCATCCAGATCTCTGAGGTCATGCAGACCGCATGACGTGCACGACCCTCAATCGGCGAGGGCTTGCACCACGACATCCGCTTCCGTCGCGATCCGCTGGAGCGTCTCGGTCGGCGCGCGTTTCGCGTTCGTCGGCTTAGCGGAGCGGATCGTTCGAACGCCTCGCTCTTCCAGCAGTCGCTCGATGTGATCCAGGAACTCGTCGCTCCGGATCTTCCCGATGTCCTGTAGCGCGACGACGGCGCCATCGAGTGCCCGCGGCGGAGCTCGCCGCTCCCGTCGCGTCGGGGCGCCCTCGTCGGTCGGATCGTAGAGCGTGGTCGGGTTCATGTGTCGATTCTCCGCGTGATGGGAAAGGAGTCGCCATGTGCGCGTCCCCCCGGCCAGCCGGTGAGGATCGCGGAATAGAGACCTGCCTGGCCGCCCGCGCGCACGAGCAGCAACCCGTCCGGCGGAAACTTGGGCACGAGCTCGTCGACGCGGGTCTCGGGCACGCCCTCCGCCAGTCCGCCGGCGCCTCGGATCACGTCGCGCCCGGGCCGGGTGGTGGCTTCGAGGAGCGCGTCCGTGATGCGGTGTCGGTCCCAGCCGTCTTCGCGATAGATCGCGTAGTGCTCGGGCGAGAGCACGAGCACGGCCCACGCCCACTCGCAGATCTTGGGGTGGCAGATCGTGAGCAGCGACGCCGCGAGAGAGCGCGTGAGCTCCTCGGGCGTGCGCGAGCGCTGATCCATGATCCCTTGGACGCCCTCGCCTTGGAACAGCGTGACCGCGCTCTCGCCGCGCGGGATCCCGCGCGCGGTCGCGAGGGGCTCCCATTCGGGGTCCGACTCGTCTTCCGCGAAGCAGAACGTGTACTTGCTCGGCGCGCCCAGCGTCGAGCGGTCGATCTCCCCCGGTCGGCCGCCGCCTACGTTCCTCACGATGAGGTTGAGCGCGCGTCCGATCGTGGCGTTGGCGCGATTGCCCTGACCGAGGACGTTCATGCCGGAATTCATCCCGATGCGCCCGGCGATCGGCCCGTTCACGATGATGAGCGGCGCGGTGAAGCAGGTGCTACAGAGGATGCCGTGGAGCGTGAAGTCCGGATCGAGCGCGGCCTCGAGCGCGGTCAGCACCACCGGCATGTATTCCGGCTTGCAGCCCGCCATCACCGCGTTGATGGCCACCTTCTCGACCGTGCATTCGGCGAGATTCGGCGGAATCGAGCCCACGACTTCATCGGGCGCCCGGTCGGTCCCGCCGAGCATCGCCAGGATGCGCTCGGGGGTGGGCGGGACCACCGGAAGCCCATCGCTCCACCCACGCTCGTAGCAGGCTTCCACCGGATCGTGAAACGCGGGGACTTCGATCGGCCGCGCGGCGAGCTCGAGCGGGCCGTGCCGGGCGCGCAGCCACTCGGCGACGCCCGGCTCGACGGACTTCGAGCCGCAGCCGGGTCGGTGCGGCGGCAGCCCCTCGCCCAGGTCGTCGATCCCCGTGAGGCGGCTCCAGTCGTCCCGGTTCCAGCCGACGGCCCGATCGGAGACGCGGCCGTCCTCGATCCGGACGAGCGTGGGCACCGTCTCGATGTCGAGCCGAAACGAGGAGATCAGCTCGCGGTCGTCCACGACGTCCGGAACCGCCTCGGGAAAGCTCGGGTCGTCCTGCGAGTAGACCACGATGCCGCCATCGCGCCCGGCCAGCAGACCGAGCACGGGCTCGACGAGCCGGCACGTGGGGCAGTCGCGCTTGACCACCGCGACGAGCCCGTCCCGCTCGCCCGTCCATGCTGCGTTCTCGTTTCGATCCGGCACCGGCGAGCTCCTCGATGGGTCCGCGTATCGGCACTCTACGAGCATCGGGAAGGCGCCGCGACGGGGCGAGTCTTCCGGGACGGAGGCGGCTCGGTTGCCTGGTCCCCGCGGTCGACGGAGATTCCTGACCGGCTTCCGACGTGGGCACGTGGCCTGGTCGAGGCCACGTATCACGGCACGATCGACGGCGACGAAACAGGCGGCGGGGGCGTCGGTCGATCGTCGACTCACGACGGAATTTCAGCGTCCCCGGCGCGGAAGGTGAGCTATGAAGCGATGGGGTTCGATTGCGGCGATCGTCGCCGGGCTCGCGCTGGTGCCGTTCGCGCTGGCCGCTCAAGAAGCGGTCGCGAAGGCTCCGGCGGACATGACCGGCAGTTGGCTGATCTCGCTCGACACGCCGGAGGGCTCGTTCGAGATGACCTGGGAGATCGAGCAGCACGAGGATGGGACCCTCACGGGGACCACCGCCAACGACATGATCGGAGAAGCGCCCATCGATGGCGGTTGGGTCGAGGACGGCCAATTCGGGTTCAGCGTCTACGTCGAGGCGCAGGGACAGTCGATGGACGTCGTGTACGAGGGCTCGATCGTGGACGACGAGCTCACCGGTTTCCTGGACGCCGGCGGCGGTATGTTCCAAGCCGACTTCGTCGGCGTACGCGTGGAGGGCCGTTAGAAGCGAGCGTCTCGACTCCGGGGTACGAAGGTCAGTCGTCGACGTCGGGTCGACGTCGGTCCTTCTTTCTCGCTCCGCGCCGACGTTTGTCTTCGAGTCGACGCGTGTCGGCGGCCTTCGTCTTTCGAGTCGGCACCCGCGGTTTGGGGCGCCGCTCGCGTGCCGCCAGCCGGCGCCGCAGCCGCGCGAGCGCCGCGGCCCGGTTGCGTAGCTGACTCCGCGCGTCCCGGGCGGTGGCGATGACGCCGGTCGGCCCGTGCGTCAAGCGAACCCCGCTTTCCGTCTTGTTCTGGTGCTGCCCGCCCGGGCCGCCGGCACGAAACGTCTCGACGCGGCACTGGGCGAGCAGCTCGTCGTCCGAAAGGTCGGCGTAGCGTGGGGTTTCCGGCATCGGTGCCATTTCGTCGCATCGGGAGTCGGGTCGGAGGGTAACGATCCGAGGGGAGGCGTGCGTCACCTGCCACGACGAGCGACCTCGACATCACGCGAAGCGCGGTAGAGGACGGAGGTGGGGGCCGGCGCGCCCCACGGGTGGAATAGCGCGCTCCGCGGCGGGTATCTTCCGGTCGTGGAGACGACGCCAAGCCAGCACCCGGAAACGACTCCGGCCGACGAGACGCGCCAGCCGCGGCTGATCGCCGACGGTACGGCCCGGCAGCTCGACCCGCGCTCGGTGCCCGCGGCACGGTTCGTCGCGTGGATCGTGACCGCGGGCGCCGCGGTGACCCTCGGCGTGGCCGCCGTCGTGACGTGGGTCGCGGCGGATCTCGGCGTGACGGTCGGTGCCCTGATGGCGCTCGGCTGGACCATCATCGTCGGCGGTCTCACCTGGTGGCTCCAGACCTGGCCCGCGATCTGGTACCGGCACGCGTCGTACGTCGTGAACCCCGAGGGGCTCGAGATCCGTCGCGGCGTGTTGTTCCGGAAGGTGATCAGCGTGCCCCGGTCGCGCGTCCAGCACACCGACGTCACGCAGGGCCCGATCGATCGTCGGTTCGGTCTCGGAACGCTCGACATCTACACCGCGGGCACCGACCACGCGAAGGTCGACCTGCCCGGTCTCGACCACGACCTCGCGTTCCGGATCCGCGACCACCTGCTGCCGCTCGAAGCCAGCGATGCCGTCTGAGGGCCGTCTCCACCCGCTGTCGATTCCGTTCCGGATCGGGTCCGAGCTGCGACGCGCCGTCTTTCCGCTCTTGTTCGGCGCCGCCGGGGCCAGCGCGTTCGGCGTCGGTCTACAGACGATCGCGCTGCTGGCGACGGCGCCGATCGTCCTGAGCGCGATCGTCCGCTACCTGACGTTCCGATACAGCTACGGGGATCACGAGCTCGTGTTGAAGAGCGGGCTGTTCTTCCGTCGCGAGCGCCACGTTCCCTATAACCGAATCCAGAATCTCGACGCCGTACAGGGCGTGTTGCACCGCGTCCTCGGCGTGGTCGAGGTGCGCCTCCAGACGGGGAGCGGCGACGAGCCGGAGGCGAAGCTCACCGTGTTGCCGATCGACGCGCTCGACGAGCTGCGTCGTCATGTGTTCGAGGGACGGGCGCTCGGCGCGGAGCCCGATGAGCTCCGCCCACCGTCCGAGACGGCGGCGGTGGTAGGAGACGCTCTGATGGCGGGCGAGGGGATCGCCTCGCGAGGGGGACCCGTCCCGCTACCGGTCGCGGCGGCCCCAGGAGGCGTCGGCGCGGCGGGTGGGGAGACGCTGCTCCACCTGCCGCCCCGCGAGCTTCTCATCTACGGGCTGATCCAGAACCGGGGGATGATCGTGATCGCGGCCGCGTTCGGGCTGCTCTGGCAGACGAACGTCATGGACCGGATCCTCGGCCGCATTTTCGGAGAGGAAGGCATGGACGAGCAGGTCGTCGAGAGCTTCTTCGGGCGGCTCTTCGACGCTGGGCTGTCGATCGGCTCCGTCGCGGCGGTGCTCGCGGTCATCCTCGGCTTCGTCCTCCTTGCCCGCGCACTGTCGGTGGGCTGGGTGCTGATCCGACTACACGACTACACCGTGTCCCGAACCGGCGAAGACCTGCGCGCGACATTCGGGTTGTTCACGCAGGTCGCCGCGACGATCCCGCTACGCCGCGTACAGACGGTCACGGTGCACGAGGGGCCGCTCCATCGGTGGGCGGGCCGCGCCGCGGTGCGCGTCGAGACCGCGGGCGGGACGCAGCTAGAGCAAGCCGATCCGCATCGTCAGTGGCTGGCTCCCATCATCCGGACGGAGCACCTGGGTGAGCTGTTGGCGCACGTGATGCCCGAAGTCGAGCTCCCGACGGACGGCTGGGAAACGGTGGCCTCGGGCGCGCGCGGACGGGTGTTTCGGCGCACGGGCCTCGTCGCGCTCGGCGTCTCGATCCCGTTCTTCATCTGGCTCGGGTGGCCGGCCGCGCTCCTGCTCGGAGCCCTGCTCGCATCGTCGTGGGTCTACGCGACGAAGCACGTCGAGCACCTCGAGTGGATCGTGAAGGACGACGCGGTGACGTTTCGGAGCGGTTGGTTGTGGCGGCGCACGACGGTGGCCCGGTTCGCCAAGATCCAGGCCGTGGCCGTCCGCGAGTCTCCGTTCGACCGACGCCGGGACATGGCGCGTGTCACGGTCGACACCGCCGGCGCGGGCAGCGGCGCCCACCGCGTCGACATCCCCTATCTCCCGCACGCGACCGCGGCGGAGCTGGGTCGCTCGCTCGCCGCGGAGGCGGCCCAGACCGCGTTTCGCTGGTAGCCGCGACCGTCTAGCGCGAGGACGGCCCGGGGCCGGGGTCGATCCCGGCGCGCTCGAACGCATCGGTGAGCGCGACGCCGACGCCGTCGTGCTCGGTGAGAAGGTCGTCGATGGTCCGGCCGCGATGGGAGCCCCGAGGATTCGCCGTGGCGCTCACGCTCGCCATGTCCTCGAGCTGCTCGAGCCGGGCCTTGATGTCCCGGAGCAGCTCCCCGATCCGCGGCATGCACTTCTTGAGCAGCCGGAGTCGATCGACTTGCGACTCGATGTCCGCGGTCGTCAGGTCGTCGAGAAAACTCGTGTCGTACGGTCGGTGATACTGGCGCAGAGTGCGGACGAAGGTGTTCAGATTCGCCCGGAGCGTCGCGAGATTGTCGTAGTGGTTGGTGAGGTAGTTCTCCCGCATGCGCTCCATCATCTCGTCGCAGTCCGCGCCTTGCGCCGCGGCCGGGAGGACGGTTCCGGTCAGGGCGGCGGCGCCGATCGCCAGCCCGAGCCCGAGACGGTGAACGCGTCGGATGTTCATGGTTGCCTCGCTGTTCTCGACGTGGTCCGGTCCCGCCTCACCGAGGCGAGCGGTGGGGTCGCACCGAGACATGTGCGACGGCGGCGCGGCGCGGCTCACTCGCGGCGAGCTCGTCGGGGAAGGACGGTCGCGAACCGAAGCTCGTTGAGCCCCCGGTCGCGCCCCGTCGTATGTTGGGACATGACCGGGCGCGCCGCCGATCCACACGCCGTTCTCCGCGAGGTCTTCGGGTACGAGGAGTTCCGCCCGGGCCAGCTCCACGTCATCGAGTCGGTGCTGGCGGGGCACGACTGCATCGGGGTGATGCCCACCGGAGCGGGGAAGTCGCTCACGTTCCAGGTCCCCGCCCGGATCCTGCCCGGCACGGTCGTCGTGCTGTCGCCGCTCATCAGCCTCATGAAGGACCAGGTCGACGCGCTCCGCGATCTGGGGTTCCGAGCCGTCTCGATCAACTCGACGCTCGAGTACGACGAGCGACGACGGAGGCTCGACGCGCTCGTCCGAGGGGACTACGAGCTGGTCTACCTCGCGCCCGAAGCGCTCAACGACCGTCTGCGAGAGCGACTCCGCGCCGCGCCGCTGTCGCTGCTCGTCGTCGATGAGGCGCACTGCATCTCGCAATGGGGCCACGATTTTCGACCCTCGTATCGGCGGCTCCGCGGGCTTCGCGCCGAACTCGACGGCGTGCCCGTGCTTGCGCTCACGGCGACCGCGACGCGCCGGGTCGCCGTCGACATCCTGCGCCAGCTCGGGATGAAGAAACCCGAGGGGTACAAGGGCTCCTTCTTCCGCCCCAACCTCCAGGTCTTCTGTCGCAAGAAGGGGGAGGGAAACACGCGGGCCGAGATCCTCGGGCTGATCCGACGACACCCCGGCGAGAGCGGGATCGTGTACTGCCTGTCGAGGAAGTCGGTCGAACAGACCGCGGATTTCCTGTGTCGCGAGGGCGTGCGCGCGGTGCCCTACCACGCCGGGCTCGACGACGAGACGCGCGCGGCGCACCAGGAAGAGTTCGCCCGCGACGACGTGGACGTCGTCGTGGCGACCATCGCGTTCGGCATGGGGATCGACAAGTCGAACGTCCGGTACGTGATCCACCGCGACATGCCGGCCGACATCGAGTCCTGGTACCAGGAGATCGGACGCGCCGGACGAGACGGGCTCCCGAGCGAGTGCGTGCTCTTCTACTCGTGGGCCGACGTCAAGGTGCGGGAGCGGTTCCTCGACGACATCGAGGACGCCGAGCTCCGCGAGGTGAAGCGACGCGCGGCCGTGGACCTGTTTCGGCTGGCGGATCGGACGGCGTGCCGACACCGGGGCCTGCTCGCCCACTTCGGCGAGGACTTCGACTCGTGCGGCGCGTCGTGCGATGTCTGCACCGGATCCACGATCGCCGATCTCGTCGGGGTCGGGGCCGCGCTGACCGCCCGGTCCCGGGCCCGCGGCTCCGGCGCTTCGGCGGCCGTCTCGGCGCATCGGCGCTCTCCATCGGATCCGATGTTCCAAACGCTCCGCACGCTTCGAAAGCGGCTCGCCGATGAGCGCGGCGTGCCGGCGTACGTGGTGTTCAGCGATCAGGTGTTGTGGGACATGATCGACCAGCGGCCGCAGACCCCGAGTGACCTTCTGCGCGTTTCGGGCGTCGGTCCTGCGAAGCTCGAGCAGTACGGCGACGTGTTCCTGGCCGCGCTCCAGGGACCCGGGACTTCGAACTGAACGAGGAGTCAGCCATGCGATCCCATCGAGTCCGTCTGCGCTCCGCCGCTTTCCTCGTCTTCTCGACGGCCGCGTGCACGGTCACCGGCGCCAGCATCGACCACGGAAGCTCGATCCCACCCGGCATCAGCGGCGGCCTGACCGATGACCCGACGTTCTTCACGCCGGACCTCGAGGAGCCCGAGGAACGAGGCGAGACGACGGTGGCGACCGTCATGGGCGAGCTCTACTCGCTCGTCTCCGCGCAGCGAGAGTATCGGTCGAAGAACGGGACATACGCGCGCGGCTTGTCCGCGTTGGAGGACGTCGTCGACTATCAGCGCCCCAGCGATGTCACGGTGCGTCTGTTCCGCGCCACCGAGAGCGGCTACTCGGCGATCTCACGGAAGGGCCGCACCGAGTGCGCGGTGTTCATCGGCTTGGCGGACCCGCCCCGTGACTACGTCTCGCAGGAAGGCGTCGTCGACTGCAACGAGCGGGTGCCCCCGCTCCACCCGGCCCGGCGGTAGGCTCCCGGTCGGGGTTCGGCCCTATTCCTCGCGCGGTGCTGGCGGCCTTCCCGGGCGCTAGCGCGATGAGGCGGGCATGCCCGGCGTGAGCGGTCGGCCGAAGATGTCCGTCGCGCTCGTGTTCGCGTCCTGAAGGACGGCTCGCCCGCCCTCGCTGCGGAGGAACCGGCGCTGGAAGGAGCGCCGCTCTTCGAGAACTCCGAGCGTCGAGGTCCGAAACCCGCCCTCGTACGCATCGAAACGGGCGTGGACCATGGGAGTGCAGGGCGGAAAGTCGCCGTCTAGCTCCGGCACCAGAAGTGTGAGCCCGAACACATCGATGAGGTCCTGGGCCGAGACGCGCACCCGGGCTTGCCCGGCTGCGGCGTGTAGTTGTTGATCTCGCTGATCACCAGTCCACCCGCTTCGTCGGCGCGCAACGTCAGGCCTGCGACGAATCATGTCCGCTCGTCTCGACCCGGTGTCGCCGACATCGAACGAGGTGACCGAGTGAGCTGCACCGGCCACCTGCCTCACGTCGCCCGCGCTCGCAGCATGGCTCCCCTACTCTTCGAAAACGGCGACCGGTGGGTGCAACCGTCTCGGCATTTCCTTCAGTGCAAAGAGCGCCCAATCCACATCCATGCGGTCGCCGGTCCAGTCCGGCGTCGCTGTCCAGGGGTCGATCGCGACGCCGATGCGATCGTGCTCTCGTTCGAGGGCGGCGACGGATGCCGGCGAGACGGCGGGCCGCCTTGGCACGGACGGTAGGACGCGTCCGTCGGGTCGGTGGAACGTGGCGTCGCCATCTGGGCCGAGCGTGACGCGCCAGCCGTCCTCGTGAACGCGTCGATGGTGATGTCTGCACAGAAGGACGAGGTTGTCGAGTCGCGTCTCGCCCCCATCGGCCCAGTGCCGTACGTGGTGTGCGTCGCAGAACCGCGACCGGCAGCCCGGGAAACGGCACCGGCGGTCGCGGCGCTCGAGGGCGCGACGGAGCGGGGTCGGGACTGTCCGCCGGCGTCGCCCGACATCGAGCGTGCGGCCGTCCGGATCGTGGGTCATCTGGACGACACCCGCGTCGCACCCGAGGCGGCGCGACGTCTCCGCGGAGACGTCCGGACCGCCGGCAATGTAGGGAGCCGTCCCGACGGTG
>JAKSCH010000018.1 GCA_022360695.1 Gemmatimonadota bacterium | reverse complement strand
GGATCTCGAGCGGATCGCGGTCCCCGTCTATCTGCGGCGCCTCATCTCCTCGGGGGCGCTGCGGCGCTAGTGTGGTGCATCAAATGTCCCTTGCCATTCGAGCGGCGATGCATCCCGCTCGCCGGCGTTGCTCGATCTCGACGTAGCTATGGCTACGCCCTCGTTCTCGCGGCTTGGCGAGCGGGCGCCTCACCACTCTCGGTGGTCAAGGGACGTTTGATGCACCACACTAGCGCCGCAGCGCCCCCGAGGAGATGAGGCGCCGCAGATAGACGGGGACCGCGATCCGCTCGAGATCCATCTCGTCGCACCACGCCCATTCCGCATATCGGCGCTCGCCGCTTCCATCGTCACCGGCATCCGGCAACCGGCCCGAGACCCAACGCGCCTCGTGGACCTCGAGCGAGAGCCGGAAGTGGCTGAACGCGTGCGTTACGTCGTGGCGCGCCGGGCCGATCCCGACCTGAAATCCGAACGCGCGCTCGATGTCGGTCGCGAGCGAACGGCGCGAGACGTGCGACGCTTCGTTCGCGGACACGACGCTCGGGAACTCCCATAGCCCACCCAAGAGACCGTCGCGCCGGCGGCGGGCGACGAGCGTCTTCGAGCCGTTCCGCGTCGCGACGGCTCGTTCGAACCGCGCCCGCTTCGGGGCGGTCTTCTTCGCGGCAGGTCGTTCCGGGACGGTGCCTCGCCCGAGCGCGAGACAGCCCCGCGCGACGGGGCAGCGCTCGCACCCCGGGTTCTTCGGCGTGCACACCAGGCTCCCGAGATCCATCAGCGCCTGGTTCACCGCGGCCGCGCGGGACGGCGCCGCAGCCAACAGCTCTCGAGCGGTCCGTTCGAGAGCCGCGGGGCTCGGTCGTTCGAGGTCGAACAGGCGGCCGAGGACGCGACGGGTATTGCCGTCGACCGCCGGCTCCGGCGCCCCGAACGCGATGCTCGCGACCGCCCCCGCGGTGTAGGGGCCGACGCCGGGCAACGAACGGAGCGCTTCGGGGGCCGACGGGACGACCCCGTCGTGCCGCTTCACGATTACGCGCGCCGCTGCGTGGAGATTGCGGGCGCGGGCGTAGTACCCGAGCCCCTCCCAGAGCTTCAGGACCTCGTCCTGATCGGCCGCCGCCAGCGACGCGGCGTCGGGGAAGCGTTCCCGGAATCGATGGTAATAGGGTCGGACTGACTCCATCCGCGTCTGCTGCGCCATCACCTCCGCGACGAGGATCGCGAACGGGTCCGACTCGTCTCGCCACGGGACGTCGCGATCCCGACCGTCGAACCAGTCGAGCAGTGCGTCGACGAGCTTCTCCGATCGCAAGACCGCGGCTCGGCTCACGCGGGTGGGTCGGGATATACGCCGTCGAAGACGTGGACGGCCGGACCGGAGAGTCGAATTCGCTCGGCTTCGATGAACTCGACCGTCAGGTCGACGCCCGAGCGGGTCCGCACGGTCACCGGGCCGTCCGGGATCACGCCCGCATCGAGGAGCGCGAACGCGGTCGCCATGCAGCCGCTGCCACAGGCCAGCGTCTCCCCCTCGACACCGCGCTCGAAGGTGCGCACCGACAAGCCGTCATCGCGACGCTCCACGAGGTGGACGTTCGCGCCGGCTTCGCCGAGCTCTTCGAGGTGCCGAAGCGGCCGACACAGCTCGTCGAACTCCTCCACTTCGACGGTGTCCACCGCGATGACCAGGTGCGGGGTCCCCATTCGAACCAACCAACCCTCGACGGTCTCGCGCCCGAGCTCGCTCGACACGGGGCGCTCGACCGCCGCATCGAGCGAGTATTCCAGCGCCACGACCTCGTCCGCGACCCGCGCCAGGATCTCGCCATCGTCCGTGACGAGCACGTGCTCTTCCCCCGCGAGACCGCGGTCGACCGCGTAGCGAGCGGCGCACCGAGAGCCGTTGCCACACGTCGAGAATTCGGATCCGTCCGGGTTGATGAACCGCACGCGAACGAGCTCTTCGGTCAAGCTGCGGACGACGATCAGACCATCGACGCCGACGCCGGTCTCCCGCGGGCAGATGAACCGCGCCAGCGCGCCCGCGTCGCGCAGACCGAGCTCCTCGCCCCGAACGATCACGAAGTCGTTCCCGGCACCGCTGTACTTGGCGAATAAGGGCATGATGTGCGTGTAAGGGGAGCGTCGGCTCGGGGCCGACTCTTCACTCGATCACGGGAGCGAGCTCCGTGCTCGACGACTGCAAAAAAAAACGGAAGTCGGCCGCGAGCTGGAGCCCACGGCCGACTTCCGGTTCAACGGACCTGACTCGACGCGACGCCTGCGTGGCACCGCTAAGGTTCAGGTCGGCGCATGTCTCGAGCGCCACCGGTTTCCCGGTTTACGCTGCCTCGAGGCGATCGCTTGCCCGTGCCGAGTCAGACCCGGTTCTACATCCATCAGACACTGGATCACCTCCTTTCAAGAGTTCACGATAGGGCACTGACAACAAGACAAATGATGCGCGGGCCGGGTTGGCCCGGCAAGGTTTTTCGCTTGCTCCGCAAACCCGATGGGACCGATCTTCCGGACGTTCGCCCCCAACACGAACGGAATAGATGACGGATTCGCGACTGCCGGCGAGGCCGATCTCGTCCGAGGAACGACAAGCGACGATCGATCGGCTGTGTGCGCACTACGCCGGCGACACCCTGGAGGAGGCCGACTTCGAGCGCCGGCTCGACCTCGCGTACACGGCGAAGACGAGCGCGGATCTCGTCGCTATCGAGCGCGACCTGCCCGAGTTGAGCGCGCCCGCGGCGGCGGTCGCCGTGCCGCCGTCGAGCGTGCCCGCGCCGCAGCCCGCCGCGGCCGTGCCGGTGGATCCATCGCGTCGCGTCGCCGCACGCGACTTCATGGTCTCGATATGGGGAGCCACCGATCGAAAGGGTAGCTGGACCCCCGCCCGCACGATCACGTCGCTTTCGATCATGGGCGGCGCGGGTCTGGACTTCCGGGACGCGACGTTCGGCACCGACGAGGTGAATGTTCGGGTCGTGGCCGTCATGGGCGGCGCCGAGATCATCGTGCCGCCGGGCGTACGAGTGGAGTGGAACGGCGTCGCGATCATGGGGGGTGTGGACATCGGCGAGCCCGTCGAGCCCCCGGGACCCGACGCGCCCGTCATCCGGGTCACGGGACTCGTGTGCATGGGCAGCGTCGAAGTGGTCGAGCGCGAGCGCGGGGAGACGGCGAAGGAGGCGCGTAAACGCCGCCGTGCGCTACGCAAGGCGCGACGTCGGCTCGCGGCCGAATCTCAAGACTGAGCCCGACATCGAGGCCTCTCCGTCGCGCCGGCGTTTTCCTTGACGCTCGACGAGGGGCTCGGGTATTCTCTCCACCCCTTCGGGGCAGGCGGCCCTGGCCCGCCCGAGCTCGAGAAACCTGAGGAGCCATGTCGGACATACCAGAGGGACTCCACTACACACCCGAGCACGAGTACGTCCGCGACGCCGACGAGGAGCGCGTCGTCCTCATCGGGATCACGGACTACGCCCAGGGCGAGCTCGGCGACATCGTGTACATCGAGCTCCCTTCCCCCGGCGATCAGTTCGCGCACATGGAGCCATTCGGCACGGTCGAGGCCGTGAAGACGGTCTCCGAGCTCTATTCGCCGGCGGCGGGCGAGATCGTGGAGGTCAACGAAGCGCTCGACGCAGACCCCGCGCTGGTCAACAGCGACCCGTACGGCGAAGGGTGGATGATCAAGCTTCGGCTCGATCCGAGCGCCCAGCTCGACGAGCTCCTCTCCGCGGATCAATACCGCTCGATCATCGGCGAATCCGACGACGGCTGAGGCACCGGACACCGGCCTGATCATGCAGTTCGAGATGGAGCCATCGGCCGAGTTCGCGGCTCGTCACATCGGTCCCTCTCCCGGCGACATCCAGGAGATGCTCCGGGTTGCCGGGGCCGACTCCATGGAGGCGCTAGTCGCCGAGACGGTGCCCGAGACGATCCGGCTCGAACGCGAGCTGGAGCTCCCCGACGCGGTGAGCGAGCGCCGGTTTCTCGAGCGCGCCGCGGAGCTCGCGGGACGGAACGAGCCCTTCCGCTCCTACATCGGTCTCGGTTACCACGGCACCATCACACCCGGCGTGATTCTCAGGAACATCTTCGAGAACCCGGGCTGGTACACGCAGTACACGCCCTACCAGGCGGAGATCTCGCAGGGGCGGCTCGAGGCGCTCCTGAATTTTCAGACGACCGTCATCGACCTGACCGGACTGCCGATCGCGAACGCATCGCTGCTCGACGAGGCGACCGCGGCGGCCGAAGCGATGCTGATGTTGTGGAACGATCGCGGCGCCGCCGAGAGGAACGTCTTCCTCGTCTCGGAGGCGTGTCACCCGCAAACGATCGAGGTCATCGAAGGTCGGGCCGCGCCGCTCGGCATCGAGGTGCATCGCATCGCGCACGACAACTTCGATTGGGAGACCACGGGTCCCTCGGTCTTCGGGGGACTCGTCCAGTACCCCACCACCGATGGCGCGGTGCTCGACTACCGCGCGTTCTGCGATCGGATCCACGCCCAGGGCGGGGGTGCGGTCATCGCCGCCGATCTCCTCGCGCTCGCTCTGCTGGTGTCACCGGGCGAGCTCGGTGCCGATATCGCCATCGGGAACACACAACGGTTCGGGGTGCCGATGGGGTACGGCGGCCCCCACGCCGCGTATCTCGCCACGACGGAGGCGTTCAAGCGGAAGATCCCGGGGCGCATCATCGGCGTGTCCGTGGATGCCGATGGCGACCCGGCGCTCCGGATGGCGCTCCAGACCCGTGAGCAGCACATCCGACGAGAGAAGGCCACGTCGAACATCTGCACGGCCCAGGTGCTGCTCGCGATCATGGCGGGTATGTACGCCGTCTACCACGGACCCGACGGCCTCCGCAGGATCGCGGAGCGCGTGCGACGCCTGACGTGGGTGCTCGCGTCCGGGCTTCGACAGCTCGGCCACACCATCGTTCACGACGAGTTCTTCGACACGTTGTCGATCGTGCCCTCCGGGGTCTCGAGCGACGACATCATCCGCCGCGCCGCTTCGCTGGGCATTAATCTCCGAAACGATGGCGATGGCACGATCGGGATCGCGCTCGACGAGACGGTCCGGGGCGAGGACCTCGACGATCTGTTCCAGATCTTCAGCGAGGGTGGCCCGATGGGTGGAGGCGCGAAGCTCACCGCCGCGGGCGTGGCGGCCGACCTCGAGGAGCCGGTATATCCGCCGGGGCTCGCGCGGACCAGCGACTACCTGACGCACCCGGTGTTCCACCGCTATCACTCCGAGACGGAGATGTTGCGGTACATCCACCGGCTCGAGGTCCGCGACCTCTCGCTCAACACGAGCATGATCCCGCTCGGCTCGTGCACGATGAAGCTCAACGCGACATCGGAGATGATCCCGGTCACGTGGCCGGCCTTCGGCTCGCTCCACCCCTTCGCACCGGCCGAACAGGCCGTCGGCTATCGCGAGATCTTCGACGAGCTCGAACGGTGGCTGTGCGAGATCAGCGGCTTCGCCGCGTGCTCGCTCCAACCGAACTCCGGTGCTCAAGGCGAGTACACGGGGCTGCTCGTCATCGCGGCTCGACACCGCGACCGGGGCGAGGAGCACCGCGACGTCTGTCTCATCCCGTCGTCGGCGCACGGGACGAACCCGGCGAGCGCCGTAATGGCGGGCATGCGCGTCGTAGTGGTCGGGACGGACGACGACGGGAGCATCGATGTCGAGGATCTACGGGCCAAGGCGGAGGAGTACGCCGACCGCTTGGCCGCGATCATGGTCACCTATCCGTCGACGCACGGGGTGTTCGAATCCGCGATCCGCGAGGTCACGGACATCGTCCATGCAAAGGGCGGGCTCGTCTATCTGGACGGCGCGAACCTCAACGCGCAGGTGGGTCTGACGCGGCCGGGCGACTACGGGGCGGACGTGATCCACATCAACCTCCACAAGACCTTCGCCATTCCACACGGCGGTGGCGGTCCCGGGATGGGGCCGATCTGCGTGACCGATGAGCTCGCGCCGTTCCTGCCGGGTCACCCGCTCGTCGACGTGGGTGGTCCCAAGGCGATCGACGCCGTGTCGGCGGCGCCGTGGGGGAGCGCTTCGATCCTCCTCATCTCCTGGGCGTACATCTCGATGCTGGGGCGGACGGGCGTCCGGGCCGCCACCGAGGCGGCGGTGCTCAACGCCAACTACATGGCGGCTCGGCTCGGCGAGCATTTCGAGGTGCTGTACCGAGGCGAGCAGGGTCGGGTGGCGCACGAGTTCATCCTCGACCTTCGCCCGCTCAAGCGTGACACCGGGGTCACCGACGAGGACGTCGCGAAGCGGCTCATGGACTACGGGTTCCACGCGCCGACGATGTCGTTCCCGGTGGCGGGCACGATCATGATCGAGCCGACGGAAAGCGAGTCGA
The DNA here is from genome assembly GCA_022360695.1 of Gemmatimonadota bacterium. GTDB lineage: Bacteria > Gemmatimonadota > Gemmatimonadetes > Palauibacterales > Palauibacteraceae > Palauibacter. Next base: position 5,257 of record JAKSCH010000018.1, on the reverse strand, counting down.
AGTACGAGCTCGATCGGCTGTGCGACGCGTTGATCTCGATCCGCGCCGAGATCCGGCAGATCGAAACGGGGCTCTCCGATCGGAGCGACAACGTGCTCAAGAACGCTCCCCATACCGCGACGATGGTGACGTCGGACGACTGGGAGCACGCGTACACCCGATCCCAGGCGGCCTACCCCGCCCCCTGGACGCGCGAGTCGAAGTTCTGGCCGCCCGTGCGAAGGGTGAACAACGCGCACGGGGATCGGAATCTCGTGTGCGCGTGTCCACCGATCGAAAGCTACGAGCCGGCCGATGTCGGCTGACCCAGGCGGGCGCATCGCCGCCGGACGGGGCCCGCGCCGGTAGGCGAGACGTCCAGGCTCGACGGCATACCTCATCGGCGCGGGCGCGGCGCCGACACGACAGACCACGGAGACCCGCATGGCACGAATGATCTTCCACGGGCAGAGCTGTTGCGAGTTCATCACGAGCGACGACACGCGGCTGCTCGTGGACCCATTTCTCAGCGGCAACCCCGTGGCCGATGTCGGACCCGACCACTTCACGGACCGACTCGACTATCTCCTGCTGACGCACGGCCACGGCGATCACATCGGGACGCACGAGGACGGGGCGGACGCGTGGGACATCCTCAAGGCGACCGGGGCGCAGCTCATCGCGACCTACGAGATCGCGTCCTACGCGGGCGAGGTCCAGGGCATCCAGAACGCGCACCCCATGCACATCGGCGGCGCGTACGACTTCCCGTTCGGGCGCGTCAAGCTCACCCCCGCGGCGCATGGCGGGATGATCAACAGCCCGGGCGCGGAGGGCTACACGACGAACCCGGTGGGGATGATCCTCGCGCTGGACGGTGTCCGCGTGTACAACGCGGGCGACACGGGTCTCACCAAGGACATGGAGCTCCTCGAGGGGCACGTCGACGTCGCGATCGTGCCGATCGGCGACAACTTCACGATGGGCCCCGAGGACGCCGGACGGGCCATTCGGATGATCAAACCGCAGGTGGCGATCCCGGTACACTACGGCACGTGGGATCTGATCGCCGTCGACCCACAGCGCTTCATCGACGCGGTGGCCGGCGCAGCCGAGGTGAAGGTCGTTGCGCCCGGCGACGAGCTCGAGCTCTAGGGCTGCGACCGGCCCGACGCGACCGACGGCCGGCCCGACATCCGGTCGGCCCGTCGCACGAGATCGCGCTGCGGAGACCGATCTCCTCGTTTTCCGCTACGCCGTCGCCGACGGCGCGACGAACATGGCGCGAGACGAAGGGATGATGTCGCTCGTCGCCCCGGGCGTGGCGGCGCTTCGCTTCTACGGTTGGGACCCGTTCTGTCTGTCGCTGGGGAGAAACCAGCCGGCCCCCCAAGTCCACGACGGACGAGCTCGCGCCGAGCTCGCGTCGGGCCGCGACATCGTGCGTCGGCCGACCGGGGGGCGCTCGGTGTTTCACGGGCCCGAGCTCACGTACGCCGTCGCCTGTCACGACCGGGCGTTCGGCGGACCTCGAGCTCTCTACGCCACGATCCACCGGGGGATCGCGGTGGGGCTTCGGGGTCTGGGCGTGCGCTTCGACGACGGCCCGGCGGAGAACCACGGCGCCGACCTCTCGCCCGATGCCCGGGCGTGCTTCCGCGATCCGGCGCCGGGAGAGCTCACGATCGGCGGGCGAAAGCTGGTCGGGAGCGCTCAATGGCGTCACGGAGGTCGGTTGCTACAGCACGGCTCGATCCTGATCGAGGACCGACAGGCCGTCGCGGATCTCGACGCACCGGGCTCGGCGCCGGGCGATCGCGTGACGGGGGCGATCGGGCTGCGCGATGTGCTCGCGACCCGACCGGGAGCCGGCGACATCGCCGCCGCCCTGTTCCGGAGTCTCAGCCGTGAGCTCGGGGTCGAGCCGACGGATCCACCGCTCTCGGTCGAGCGACTCCCCGTGACGCGGATCGATCGCTACCGAAGCGCCGCATGGGCATGGGAGGGAGACGCGGCGTCACCGGGCGGACGATCAGGAGGGCTCCAAGACGTGCGCGCTCAAGCCGCCTTTGTTCGCGATGATGTTACGCCCCAGGACGTAGGCCCAGACGCTCGCGGGTAGGAAGCGAAGCTCGATGCCCGTTCCATGCCTCACTCGAAGCGATCTGGTTCGGGTCGTACACAACACGCTTGCTAATCCATGCTCCTGCGCGAACGTCAGAAGGCTGCGGAGCTCACCCGGGTGTTTGACCGGGCGATCGGACCATTTGACTTCGGCCGCCCAAAGAGGCTTTTGGTCATGGTCGAGTTGCACGATGTCGACTTCACCGCTCTGCCACCGCGCGTAGTGTAGGTGGGTGTCGTAGTCCGCGTGAAACCACTGTGCAAAAATCGCGGTCTCGGCCAGAGCGCCCATGAGCTGCGAGTCTTCCTCTACAGCAGCGAACAAAGCAGCCCGCATGGAGGGATTCGTGAGATACACCTTGAACGTGCGGGCTCTCTGGAACCTTCTGGCGTTTCGCTTGAGCTTGTGAACGACTTTGATCAGGAACGCGGCCTCGAGGTAGTCGATGTACTTCTTGATCGTGGGGCTGGCGACTCCTGAGTTCTCCGCTAGTCGGGCCGGCGCAACCTCCTGTGCCGTGTTGAACGCAAGAGTCGTGAACAGGTAGTTCAGTTCCTGGATATCACTGATCCCGTACAAGCTGGGTAGATCGCGCAGCAGGACCTTGTCGACGATATCGCTTTTTACGAATCGACTCGGGTCGGCACGGATCTCCGAAGACAAAGCCAGCTCCGGGTAGCCCCCGAAATTCAAATAGTCGACGAAGCGCATGTTGAGGGCTCCGATACCTGCCGGGATCTCGCCGAACGGATCATCGAATCCCCCGAAACGTGATTCCAGGCCGAGGAGGACGATGTACTCGTAGAAGGTGAGCGGAGGTAACATGAAGTTCGTGAACCGGCCGGCGCCGGACTCTTGGCTCTTGAGCTTGAGAGCGGCAGCGGCCGAGCCGGACGCGATGAACTTCACGTCAGGGCGAGAGTCCACAAGCACTTTGAGATGTACTTCCCAATCTCGCAGGTACTGGATCTCGTCGAAGAAGATGTGCGAGAGCCCGTTCGGAGCGACCGGGACGGCTTGTTCCACATGGGCAACGAGGTCCTCTAGGCTGAGACCGGTGTAGAGGGGATGATCGACCGATATGTAGGCGATCGATCCAGGGTGCACGCCGTCCGTCAGGAGCTTCGAGATCGTATGGTGGAGCAAAAACGTCTTGCCGACTCGACGAGGCCCCATCAGGACGACGGCACGTCGAAGGTCGGTGAGTCTCACGAGCGGGAGGAAGAGTTGAAGGTAGGCTCGTGGGGGCCAACGCTCGATCTGTGCGGATATCGCCGCCGTCCGCCACCAAGGGTTTTCCGCTCCGAGGCGTGCGATCACCTGATCCCGCGAGATTCTTTCCACGATATACCAACAAGGATGAAGTTATAGCATCTTGACTTGATTTAAGTTGCCACGTTGTGACAACTTAAGCAAAATACAACTTGCTTATCCATCAATCTCCCGACAGCCTACTCGCGTTAAGCGATGTTTGATTGGCTTAACGGCGTTATTTGTCGTAAGCTATTATTGGACAACGAATTAGGAGCGGCTCGAAAAAGCCTTGGACTGTCCCGTCGCCGACCCGGTTCGGCCAGACCGTTCGTCGGTCACCCCGGACCCAGCGCGTGATGGTGCCGGTCGGTATGTATCTGGCAGCGGTCGGCGGCATTCCGTAGCGGGTGTTACGGTCCTCGGGCGGCAAGGCCGAGCAAGGCCTGGGCAGGCAGCCTACGTTCAACGTCGAGATTCGGTGTGTGAGGTCGGGTCGCTTCCCCGTTCTCGGTTGTCAGTCGGGGTGGAGGTGATGAGGTGATGATGAGTTCTGGGTCCGCGCGTCGTAGTGCTCTCCGGACAACCGCCGTCGCTGCAATCTGCTTCGTCCTCGCCGCGTGCGGGGACGACGCGGACCGGCCGAGCCCGTTCGACGCCGAGGTTCCCGAAGCCGATCGATACGGCGGGACCGCGGTCTTCGCCGGGAGCACCGACATCCAGACGTTCAACCCGGTCGCCACCGCGGACGAGTTCTCCGACGCGGTCCAACGCGAGCTCGTGCTCATGACGTTGCTCCGGTTGGACGAGGACCTCGAGCCGATCCCGTACCTGGCCGAATCCTGGGAGATCAACGCCGACTCGACGCGCGTCGAGTTCCGTCTCCGCGACGACATCGCTTGGGAGGACGGCGAGCCGACGACCGTCTGGGATGTCGAGTACACCTTCTCGGTTCTCAAGGACCCGGAGAGCGCGTTCCCGAACGCCGAGAACCTCGCGGGGTGGGAGGGGCCCGAGGTCATCGACGAGCGCACGATCCGATTCGCCGTACGCCCCCACGCCGGGCTGCTCTACGGCTGGACCCGGCTCCCGATCCTCCCGCGACACGTCGTGGCCGACACGCGACCCGGCCAGCTCGCCACGCACGAGTTCGGGATCCGACCCACCGGCAACGGACCCTATCGGCTGGTCGAGGCCCGCGACGACGACACCTGGATCTTCGAGGCGACGCTCGACTTCCCGGCGGAGCTCGGCGGCCGGCCGTATCTCGACCGCTTGGTGTACCGCTCGCTCCCCGAGCCCGCGACCCAGTTGGCCGAGCTGCGATCGGGCGGCGCGCACCTGGTACGCATCGTGAGCCCGAGCCAGCTGCGACAGGTTCGCGAGGCGCGCGAGCTGTCCGCGCTCGAGTACCCGACCCGTGCGTACGGCTTCATCGCCTGGAACGGCGTGCGCCCCCCGTTCGACGAGCCGGTCATCCGACGAGCGCTGACGATGGCGATCGATCGTCAGGCCCTGGTCGATGTCGTTCGAGAGGGATTGGGTGAGATTCCCAACGGTCCGATCGGTTCCTGGCACCCGGCGTACGATGCCGAGCTCGCTCCCCTCCCCTTCGCCCCCGACTCCGCCGCCGCGGCGCTCGAGCGCGCCGGCTGGTCGGATCGCGATGAGGATGGAATACGGGAGGACGACGAGGGCGCGTTGTCGTTCGAGCTCCTGACGAGCGAGCGCGAGACGTACCGGGCCGTGGCCGAGATCGTCCAAGCGCAACTGCGCGCCGTGGGGCTCGACGTCGCGATTCGTAGCCTCGAGGCGTCGGCGTTCTTGGACGCCATCCCCTCGCCCGAGCGACGATTCGATGCTTTCGTGCTCGAGTGGGAGCCCGGCTTCGAGATCGACGAT
>JAKSCH010000534.1 GCA_022360695.1 Gemmatimonadota bacterium | reverse complement strand
GACGCCCACCCGAGCGCCGACGGCGCGCACCGCTTCCGGGAACTCCAGCCCGAGGTGCTTCATGAGGAAGCCGAAGACGTCGCCCCCCTCGTTGCACACGAAGCACTTGAAGATCTGGCGATCGGGATCCACCGAGAAGTTCGGCCCATCGCCGCCGTGCAACGGGCACGGGCCGCGGTAGCTCTTTCCGGACCGCTTGAGCGACACGTACTCGCCGATCAGCTCGACGACGTCCGCCCGCGCGCGAATCTCCTCGACGATGTGATCGCTTACCACCGCGCTCGCAACGCGTCAGCCCTCGTTCTTCGCTTCGAACTCGACCACCGTGACTCCCGAACCTCCTTCGTTGCGTTCGCCGGGGCGAAAGGCCGGTACCCGACCATCGCTGCGGAGCAGGTCGCGCACGATGCTCCGGAGCGCTCCGGTCCCCTTGCCGTGGATCACGCGGAGCCAGGGCAGCTCGGCGACCACGGCCGCATCGAGGGCCGGATTCAGGACCCCGGACACTTCGTCGACTCGAAGCCCGCGCAAGTCGACTTCGGTCCGGACCGTGAGCTCCGGGACATCGAGGTCGCTCGGCGGGGTCGGCGGCGGCGTCCTGGATCCGGCTTCCGTCGTTTGAGGATGCGTCCTGAGGTCCGACAACGGAACCGTCAACCGCAACCCTTCGACCTCCACGATCCCTCGGCGACCCCGGACCTCGACCAATACCCCGGAGCGCTCGGCGTCGTGCCACCGGACTCGGTCCCCGGGCCGGGGGGCCGCCGAGGACGCGTCGCGCGATTCGGCGTCGAGCGCCGTCAGCGCGGCCGTGGATTCGCGGATCGCGCGCTCCACCTCGCTCCTCGCGCGACGCCTCGCTTCGGTACGGCTCCTCTCATCGGCCCCGTGCTCCACCTCGAGCCTCGCGATGGTCTCCTCGATCGTCGCGCGAGCCTCCTTGAGGGCGCGGTTGACGGCATGCTCCCGCTCGCGTGCCGCCCTTCGAAGCCTCGCCTCGAGCTCCGCTTCGCGCGCCGCGACCCGCGCCTCGGCTTCGTCGAGAGCGCCATCACGCGTCTCGAGACGCGCCCGGAGCTCTTCCGTCTCGGCGCGCTCGGTCTCGAGACGATCGAGCAACTCGTCGAGCGAGACGTGCTCGGCCTCGAGCCGAGCACGCGCGTCGTCGAGGACCTCGTCGGGCACCCCCAACCGAGCCGCGATCACGAGCGCGTAGCTCCGTCCCGGTCGGTCGCGGGCCAAACGGTAGGTCGGCTCGAGGAGCCGAGAGTCGAACTGGAGCGAAGCGTTGACCGTGGATCGGCTCTCATCCCCGAGTCGCTTGAGATCGCCGAGGTGCGTGGTCGCGATCGTGAGGCGTGCCCGACCGGCCAGCCGGGTCAGCGCCGCGGCGGCGAGCGCGCCGCCCTCGGCCGGGTCCGTCGCGCTGCCGATCTCATCGATCAGGACCAGATCGCGTGGGCCCGAGCCGGTGAGGATCTCGGCGAGGTTCTTCGCCTGCGCGCCGAACGTCGAGAGGGACGCGTCGATCGACTGCTCGTCGCCGATTACGGCGAACAGCTCATCGAAGAACGGGAAGCGGGTACCCGTTCGAACGGGCGGGACGACGCCGCTCTTGGCGAGGGCGACGATCAGCCCCACCGCCTTCAGGAACACGGTCTTTCCACCGGCGTTCGGACCCGAGATGAGGAGCACGCGCTCGTGCGGATCGAGCGTCAGGTCGAACGGAACCGCCTCTGCCGCGTCGAGCAGCGGGTGTCGCCCACCGCAGATCTCGATCGAGCTCTCCGCGTCGGTCAGCTCCGGCGCGGTGGCGTCCGACTCCGAGGCATACGCCGCCCGCGCGCGCAGCGAATCGAGCTCCACGAGGGCCCGGAACGACGCGGCGAGCTCGGCCCTCACCTCGCGCAGCTCGTTCGAGAGCGCCTCGAGGATCCGGCGGACCTCCCGGGTCTCGGCGATCTCCAGCTCACGAATCTCGTTCATCGCGTCGATCGCGATCGTCGGTTCGACGAACAGGGTCTGACGACTCGCGGACGCATCGTGCACGAGACCCGGTGTCGCGCCCTTCCCTTCGCGCCGAATCGGGACGCAATACCGGCCGTTCCGCACCGTGACCGACGCGTCCGACACGCGGAGCCGTTCCGGCAGGTCGCGCGCGAACCGCTCCAGGCGATCGACCAGGCGTGCCCGCCGGTCTACGAGCCGGCGGCGGATGCGTCGGAGCTCGGGCGAGGCGCGATCGGCCACCCCGCCGCCCTCGTCGAACGTGCGACCGATCCGCTTCTCGAGCCCCGCATCCCCCCAGGCATCTTCCACGATCGCGCCGGACAGCCCCGCCGGATCGAGACGCGGCATGAGCTCACCCGCGGCCCGTCCGACCCGCATCACATCGGCGCAGGCCGACAACGCATCCGCGTCCAGGATCGCATCGGGGATCGCGAGACGCGCGAGCGACCCGGCGAGATCGGGAAACGCGTCGAGTCGCCACGGGTCCGTGCCGGCGAGCAGCGGCATCAGCTCGGCCACCGCCGCCAGCTCTCGCCGTGCGGCATCGATGTCATCGAGCGGTCGTCGAGCGAGCAGCGCGGCGGCTCCCGGCTCGCTGACCGCCCGCCCCGCGACGACCTCCAGCGCCCGCTCGAACTCGAGGACGGCCAGCGCGTGGTCGCGAGACGTCATCCCGGCGGCCACTCCATGGGGCGCCCACCGAGGACGTGGATGTGGAGGTGATGGACGGCCTGGCCGCCGTCGGAACCGACGTTGGTCAGGACACGGTATCCGTCCTTCAGCCGCTCACGGGTGGCGACTTCGCGACACGCGAGCATCAGCTCGCCCGCCATCCCGACGTCGTCGACGCCCAGGTCGTCGACGCTCGTGACGTGACGACGCGGGACGATGAGGACGTGCGAGGGAGCCGCGGGGTCGAGATCGCGAAACGCGACCCACGAATCGCCCTCGGCGACCACGTCGGCGTCCGCCTCCCCGGCCGCGATCGCACAGAATATGCACCCGCTCATCTCTCCTCCGTCCCTCGGGTCGTCGTGACGACATCGCCGTTCGGCTCGAAGAGCGCGCTCGCGGCGACCAGGAGCGCGATCGCCGCGGTCTCGAAGCGGAGCGTGCGCGATCCGAGCGACACGAGCTCGAAGCCGGCCGCAGCGCACGCGTCGAGCTCCGCAGCCGTTCCTCCCCCTTCCGGACCTACGAGCAGCGTCGTGGTCGCTTCGCCGGCGTTCGCGATCGGACGGCGCAGCGCCGAGACCGGGGTCCCCCGGACGTCCGCGAGCCAACGAACCGAAGCCTCCGCCGCGGTGTCGCGCAGCGCATCGGCGAGCGGCACGACGGGCTCGAGCGGGGGGAGCCAGGCGCCCCGGCTCTGCTTGACGGCGGCTTCGGCGCGGCGACGCGCCCGTTCGAGAAACGTCGCCGAACGGGCCCCATCCGCCACCGATCGCGATCGTTCCCACTCGATCCAGCGCAACGCCCCCACGCCGAGCTCGACCGACTTCTCGACGAGCCACAACGTCCGATCGCGGCTGGCGACCGGGATCCATAGCGCGACCGCGTTCCTTTTCTCATCGGATCGTCGGGAGACCAACCGACACCGGGCCGACCGCCGCTCCAGATGGCTCAGCTCGGAGATCCACCGACGACCACGCCCATCGGTGAGCGTGACCGCCGCGCCGCGCCGGAGCCGAAGGACGCGGATGTGCTCGACCTCCGCCGCGTCGAGCTCGACCTCGGCGCCTTCGTTCGCGTGCTCCAGCTGTCGGTGGAGGAGCGTCGGGCGGGACTCGTGCGCGGCGGTATCGTCTTCGATTCGAGTCGTCACGGGCGGCAACGTAGGGCCGCGTCGACCCCGGTCGCCACCGAGCCGACCCACGCCGCCTCGCTCCACTTTTCCGCTCCCCGTCGGCGACCTATGTTCGCCCCGTTCGAAGCGATCCGAGCGTATCGACTCACGGGCGTTCCGGCCGCG
>JAKSCH010000397.1 GCA_022360695.1 Gemmatimonadota bacterium | reverse complement strand
CGGCGCTCGTCGCGGTCGGCGACGGACAAGGCCGGGTGGGAACTGCGCTCGGAAAGGCCAACGAGGTTGCCGAAGCGATCCGCAAGGGGTTCGAGCAGGCTCGTAACGCCATGGTCGAGGTGCCGATCGTGAACGGGACGATCCCACACGAGATCCTCGGTCGTCATGGCGCGGGACGGGTGCTGCTCAAGCCGGCCGGACCCGGGACCGGCGTGATCGCCGGAGGGCCGGTGCGCGCGGTTCTCGAGTGCGCGGGCGTGCAGGACATCCTCACGAAGAGCCTCGGGACGAACAACCCGCTCAACATCGTGCGGGCGACGATGGATGGTCTGCTCGAGCTGGTCACGCCGGAGCAGGTAGCTGCGGAGCGTCGAGTCGACGTCGCCACGATCCGGGAGGCGATGCGTGGCTAAGGAGCTGAAGATCCGGCAAGTGAAGAGCGGCCTGGGCGCGCAGCGAAAGCAGCGCGACACGCTCCGAGCGCTGGGACTCAAACACCATCAAGATCACGTGGTGCAGCCGGACAATCCCGCCATCCGCGGGATGATCCACGCCGTGCGACATCTCGTCCACGTGGAGGAGGTAGGGACCGATGGCTGAGCGCGAGCGGATCGGCCTCGACAATCTGAGCCCGTCACCCTGCTCGAAGTCGTCGGCGAAGCGACGCGGTCGGGGACACGGGTCGGGGTCGGGAAAGACGTCCGGTCGTGGTCACAAAGGGCAGAAGTCGCGAAGCGGCGCATCGATCCCGGCCTGGTTCGAGGGCGGGCAGATGCCGCTCTATCGACGCACGCCGAAGCGCGGGTTCAAGCCGCTCCGCAAGGTCGAATGGAGCGTCGTGAACCTCTCCGCCCTCGCCCGTGTAGACGGTGACGAAATCGACCTCGACGTCCTCGCGGCGAACGGGCTCATCCGTGGCGGCAAGCGTCCCGTGAAAATCCTGGGACGCGGCGACATCGATCGGGCGATCCACATCTCGGCGCACGCGTTCAGCGCGTCGGCCCGCGAGAAGATCGAAGCCGCCGGCGGAACGGCCAAGGTGATCGAGTAGCGGATGGCGAACGGCCAGAGCGCGGCGGCGGCCGCGGCGAACCTCTTCAAGGTACCGGAGCTCAAGGAGAAGATCCTCTTCACCTTGCTCTGTCTCGCCATCTATCGGTTGGGGTCGCACATCACGACGCCCGGCGTCGACGTGGTCGCGCTGCAGGCGCTCGCGGGGCAGTTCCAGGGCACGATCTTCGGGATCTACGACCTGTTCGTCGGAGGCGGGCTCCAGCGGGCCACCGTCTTGGCGCTGGGGATCATGCCGTATATCTCGGCGAGCATCCTCTTCCAGCTCCTCGCCGCCGTCATGCCGACGGTCGAGAAGCTCCAGAAGGAGGGAGAGGAAGGGCGCCGCAAGCTGACGCAGTGGACGCGCTACACCACCGTCGTCCTCTGTATCGGTCAGGCGTATACCTACGCGCTGTTCCTCGAATCTCAGCCGGGAGCGGTCCTGGCGCCCGGTTGGGGCTTCCGGTTGCTGACGGTCCTGATGCTCACGACCGGCGGGATGTTCGTCATGTGGCTCGGCGAGCAGATCACGGAGCGCGGCGTCGGGAACGGCATGTCGCTCCTGATCTTCTTCTCGATTCTCCAGGGGTTCCCGGGGGCGGTCATCAACACCTGGGAGCTGTTCCGAGCGGGCGGCATCTCGCTGTTCAAGCTGATCGCCCTCTGCATCACGCTCGTGCTCGTCGTGGCGGCCGTCGTCGTCTTGACGATGGCGCAGCGGAAAATCCCGGTACAGATCCCACGGAAAGTCGTGGGCCGCGGGCGCATCCGGGAAGGACAACGGTCCTTCATCCCGCTCCGGGTCAATTCGGCCGGCGTGATGCCGATCATCTTCGCGCAGTCGATCATCATCATCCCCGGCACCCTCGCCGCGTTCACGGGGAACCCGGGTCCCGGAAGCTCGGGCGTTCGGCGTTTCATCTACGAGATCACCCAGGCGCTCCAGGTGGGGTCGATCTGGTACCACATCGTGACCGTGGTCCTGATCATCTACTTCACGTACTTCTATACCTCGATCATCTTCAATCCGGCCGACCTGGCGGACAATCTGAAGCGACAAGGCGGATTTATCCCCGGCGTGAAACCGGGTGCGAACACGGCTCAGTACATCGACCACGTTCTCACGCGGATCACGCTGCCGGGTGCGGTCTATCTCGCGCTGATCGCGGTGCTGCCGTACGGCATCTTCGCGCTGTTCGACCTCCAGACGTTCTTTTTCGGAGGGACGTCGCTTCTGATCGTGGTGGGTGTGGCGCTCGATACGGTGCAACAGATGCAACAGCACCTGCTGCTCCGACAGTACGAAGGGTTCATGAAGAAGGGCCGCGTAAAGTACCGGGGTCGCGGTCAACAAAGGTACATGTGATCGTTCCGTGCGCGTGATCATCATGGGCCCACCCGGTGCCGGGAAGGGGACGCAGGGCGAGCTCCTGGCCGAGCACTTCGGGATCCCGAGACTGTCGACGGGCGACATGATCCGCGCCGCGCTCGATGAGGGGAGTCCGCTCGGGGAGCGAGTCCGCGAGTTCTACGACGCGGGCCGCCTCGTGCCGGACGACGTCGTGCTCGACCTGGTCGCCGCCGCGTTCGATCGACCGGAGGCCGAACGCGGCTTCCTACTCGATGGGTTCCCGCGGACGGTCGCGCAGGCGGACGGGCTGGGGGCGTTGCTCGATGCGCGGGAGTTGGCGCTCGACGCGGTGCTCTCGCTCGAGGTGCCGGACGAGGAGGTCGTCGACCGTATCACCGGGCGCCGCGTGTGTAGCTCCTGCGGTCACGTGACGCACGTGCGGGCGGTCGAGGCCGGAACGGCCTGTCCGGAGTGCGGTGGCGAGCTGAGCCAGCGCTCGGACGATGCGCCCGAGACCGTGCGGACGCGCCTCGCGGTCTATCGAGAGGAAACGGAGCCGTTGCTGGCGTACTACGCGAAACAAGTCGGTCTGACGGCCGTCGAGGGGGTTGGAACCGTCGAAGAGATCCAGGGGAATCTGCGCGCGGCCTCGGATGGCGTGGGCGCAACGTGATCCGGCTCAAGTCGGCGGGGCAAATCGAAGGGATCGCGGTGGCGGGGGCGATCGTCGCCGAAGTGCTGGAGATGGCGACCGAGCGCGCGGTCCCGGGGATCTCGACGGGGGAGCTCGACGCGATCGCCGAGGAGATGATCCGGGCGCACCCGGGGGCGGTCCCCGCGTTCAAGGGGCTGTACGGGTTTCCGGCCACGCTCTGCACCAGCGTGAACCAGGAGGTCGTCCACGGGATCCCGTCGACGACGTGCACCTTGGATGCCGGCGACATCGTGAGCGTGGACGTGGGCGTGAAGCTCGATGGGCTGTTCGCCGACGCCGCGGTCACGGTGCCCGTCGGTGAGGTGTCGTCGGAGACGGAAGCGCTCTTGCGCACGACGCGGACGGCGCTCGAGGTCGGCGTGGCAGCCGCCCGCCCGGGAGACCGGCTCGGAGATCTCGGCGCGTCGATACAGGAATACGTCGAAGACGCGGGTTACAGCGTGATCCGCGAGCTCGTGGGGCACGGCGTCGGCGAGGCGCCGCACGAGGAGCCGCAGGTCCCGAACTTCGGCACGCGGGGTCGCGGTCAGCGAATGGAGCCGGGGCTCGTGATCGCGATCGAGCCCATGGTGAACCAAGGTGGTCGCGGGATTCGGACGCTGGATGACGAGTGGACGGTGGTCACGGCGGATGGGAAGCTGTCCGCGCACTTCGAGCACACCGTCGCGGTGACTGCGGACGGACCGCAGGTCCTCACTCGCGTCCCGAGCCCGGCGCCAGCCGGAGAGGGTTGATTTGGCGAAGGAAGAAGCGATTCAGATGACGGGAGAGGTCGCGGAGGCCCTCCCGAACGCGATGTTCAAGGTTCTGCTCGAAAACGGTCACGAGATCGTGTGCCACGTATCGGGCAAGATCCGGATGAACTACATCCGGATTCTCCCGGGCGACAAGGTGGCCGTCGAGCTGTCGCCGTACGACCTGACCAAGGGCCGGATCACCTACCGTTACAAATAGGTGGGGAGGCCGGAAATCGCGTTGTTCGAGGCGGTTGAGACTGGTATCTTCAAAGGCTCGTGTCGAACCGCCTCGCGGCGGGTGAACGTGCCCCCCACCGGGGGCTGGAGGACGATGAGAACATGAAGGTTCGTTCGAGCGTGAGACGAATCTGCGAGCACTGCAAAGTGATCCGCCGCCGCGGCGTCGTGCGGGTCATTTGCAGCCGCGATCCCAAGCACAAGCAGCGGCAGGGCTGACCGCCCGCCACGTCGGCAACGTCGCGTGCCCCTCGGCGCGTGACTCTTGGAGAACCGTATGGCACGCATAGCTGGAGTCGATCTGCCCCGAGAGAAACGGATCGAGATCGGGCTCACCTACATTTACGGCATCGGCCGGTCGACCGCGCACAACATCCTCGCCGAGACCGGCGTGGATCCGGACCTCCGAGTGCACGAGCTGTCCGATGACGATGTGAACAAGCTTCGTCGCGTGATCGAAGCGCACTACAAGGTCGAGGGCGCGCTTCGGACCGAGAACTCGATGAACGTGAAGCGCCTGATGGACATCGGGTGCTACCGCGGGCTGCGGCACCGGCGTGGGCTCCCCGTGCGCGGCCAGCGGACGCATACCAACGCGCGGACGCGCAAGGGGCCGCGGCGCGCGGTCGCCGGGAAGAAGAAGGCGCCGCGCAAGTAGCGGGCGCGTACCGGCGGCTCGACGCGCGGTGCGAGCCCGGAATCCTCCGCGACCGAAACCGACGCGGAGCATGTGGAACCAAGAGACGACTAGGGTATGGCGAAGCCAGTACGAAAAAAGAAGCGTCAGGTCGATGCCGAGGGCGTCGCGCACATCAAGGCGACCTTCAACAACACGATCATCACCATCAGCACGATGACGGGTGACGCGGTCGCATGGGCGAGCGCAGGCAAAGCCGGGTTCAAAGGCTCGAAGAAGTCGACGCCGTTCGCCGCGACCATCGCCGCCGAGACGGCGGGTCGTGAGGCGGTCGCCATGGGCATGCGACGGGTGCACGTCGAAGTGCAAGGTCCGGGGTCCGGTCGCGAGTCGGCGATCCAAGCGCTCCAGGCGGCAGGTCTCGCGATCCGCTCGATCAAGGACGTGACCCCGATCCCCCACAACGGGTGTCGGCCGCCGAAGAAGCGGAGGGTCTGATGTCGCGCTACACGGGACCCGTCTGCCGGCTCTGCCGGCGCGAGGGCGAGAAGCTGTTTCTCAAGGGCAAGCGGTGCTTCACCGAGAAGTGTGGAATCGAGCGTCGGGCCTTCCCGCCGGGCACGCACGCGGGTGGGCGACGGCGCCGACGCCAGTCCGAATACGCCGTGCAGCTCCGCGAGAAGCAGAAGGTGAAGCGGATCTACGGCCTCGCGGAGAAGCAGTTTCGCGCGCTCTTCGACAAAGCGGCGCGTGTACCGGGCGTCACGGGTGAGAACCTGCTCGTCGCCCTCGAGAGCCGCCTGGACAACATCGTGTATCGGCTCGGCTTCGCCCCTTCGCGCAAGGCGGCCCGCCAGCTGATCCGGCACCGCCACGTGCGGGTCGATGGCCAGACGCTCGACGTGCCGAGCTACTCGGTCTCGCCGGGCGCGGAGGTGGCCGTCGCGCCGCACGCGCGGGAGTTGCCGTTGGTCAAAGAGGCGATCGAGGACCGAAAGTCACGCGATCAGCTCGGGTGGCTGGGTGTCGACTACGACTCCGCGACGGGACGGATGCTCGAGCGCCCCTCGCGCGCGGACATCCCGCTCGCCGTCGAGGAACAGCTCATCGTCGAGCTTTACAGCAAGTAGGTCTCCGCGGTCGCGGCTCGGCGGCGGCGTGGATCACGCGTACGAGAATAGACGAGGTAGAGAGATATGACGGTGTCGGTAGATCTGGGTGGTCTGGTCTTGCCGGAGGCGATGGAGGAACAGAAGCGCTCGACGACGGGTGCGCGCGCGTCGTTTCTGCTCCAGCCGCTCGAACGAGGGTTCGGGCATACGATCGGCAACTCCATTCGGCGGATCCTGCTCTCTTCGCTGCCCGGCTCGGCCGTATGGGCGTTTCGTGCCGACGGCGTACAGCACGAGCACCAGACCGTGGATGGCGTGGCCGAAGACGTGCACCAGATCATCCAGAACCTCAAGCAGCTCGTCCTCATCATGGATGAGGATGTCGAGGAGGCGAAGCTCGAGCTGACGGCCCACAAGGCGGGTCCCGTCACGGCGAAGGCGATCGCGAAGAACGCTTCGGTCGAGATCGTGAACCCGGAGATCGCGTTGCTCACGCTCCAGGAGGATCTCCCGGAGGGTCGTCCGCTCACGATGGATCTATGGGTCAACCGCGGGCGAGGATTCGTGATGGCGGAACAGCACGCCGATCCCGACGACGGGGAGGAGCAGCGCGAGTTCCCGGTGGGTACGATCCGGATCGATTCGGTGTACAACCCCGTCACGCGCGCCAATTTCGCCGTCAACGAGACCCGAGTCGGTCAACGTACCGACTTCGATCGGCTCGAGGTCGACGTCGAGACGAACGGCGCGCTCGATCCGGCCGAGGCCGTCGCGCAAGCGGCGGAGATCGCACGACTCCACCTCTCGTACTTCAGCCAGATGGGGGTCGTCCCGGGTCTTCCGGAGGCGGCGGACGGCGCCGGCCCCGGGAACGGGGCGGAGCCGATCGACTCCGGACTCGCGGAGCTGCTCCAGCGGCCGCTGGATGATTTCAGCGAGATCTCCGCGCGCTCTCGGAACACACTCGAGCGGCAGAACATCAGCACGCTGGGCGACGTGGTCACCCGTTCCCGCGACGAGATCCTGGGTCTCGAGAACTTCGGCGAGAAGTCGCTCGAGGAGATCGCCGAGGTGCTCGGATCGCACGGGCTCCGGTTCGGTATGTCGTTCCGGAGGGATGACGACGGTAATTTGTACATGACGGACGAGGACCTGGCCGGGAACGGCGCCGGGAGCGACGATGAGGCATAGGAAGAAGGGGCGTGAGTTAAGCCGCACGCACAGCCACAAGAAGGCGATGCTGCGGAACATGGCCACGAGCCTCATCCTCCACGAGCGGATCCGGACCACCGACGCCAAGGCGAAGGAGCTGCGACCGTTCGCCGAGCGACTGATTACGCTCGCGAAGCGGGGCGATCTGCACAGCCGGCGGCTCGCGGGTCGTCAGATCGCCGATGCAGAGGCGTTGGAGAAGCTCTTCGAACAGCTCGGGCCGCGGTTTCAGGAACGGCCCGGAGGATACACGCGAGTGCTCAAGCTCGGCGCGCGCAAGGGCGATGGCGCCGAGCTTTCGCTGATCGAGCTCACCGAACGCGATGCTTGAGGGAGCAGGAGAGAAAGACATGTCCAATCGGGGTGAAGGCAGTCTTGGAGCCATCCTCAGCGTCGTGGCGATCGCCGCCATCGGTGCGTTCATGTTTTGGCTCAACGCCCAATCGCGAGAGATCGAGGAAGAGCGCGCTGCGGCCGCCGCCGCGCTCGCCGAGGCGGAGCGGGACCTGAACGCGGGTGACCTCCTGACCGATCCGTCGGGGGCCGTCGGGCGTCGGACCGTCATCGACTCGATCCGCGTCGCCGCGGGGCTCGGAGAGGCCGCGTTCGCGATCGCGCTGAGCGAGACCGTTCAATATCCCGTGCTCATGGCGTCGGATCCGATCCAGCGGCTCCGGATGGCGGGCATCACGCTCTACGGTGGCGACATCGTGTTCGTCTCCGGACAGGTCTTCACCTTCAACGACTCGATCGCGAACGTATGGGTCGAGCAGGGGGCGGTGAACGAAGGGATGGGGGAGCAGATCCCGACCGCGCCGACATTCCTGCTCGCCGACTCGGTCACGGTCCGATAGGGCGAGAGCATGGCGAACTTCTGCTACGTCTGCGGCAAGGGACCCGGGACCGGGAACCACGTCAGCAACGCGAACAACAAGCGCAAGCGACGCTTCATGCCGAACCTGCAGCGGGTGAAGATCAGGGAAGGCTCCGGACGGCGACGGGTACGGGTCTGCACACGCTGCATCAAGGCCGGTAAAGTCGTAAAGGCGTCCTAGTGTGGTGAGTCAGAAGTCCCTTGGCATTCGGCCGACGCTGCATCCCGCGCGCCGTCGTCCCTCGATCTCGACGTAGCTATGGCTATGCCTTCGCTCTCGCGCCTTGGCGCGTGGGCGCCTCGTCGCCCTCGGTGCGCAAGGGACTTCTGACTCACCACACTGAGGTCGAGACGCTCCAGGGGACGACGGCGACCGGTGGCGCTCGGGGGCGCGACCGGTCGTCTCACATCGGGGATCCGATGAGCTCGACGCGACGACCGCTCGCGGGCCGAACCGTGCTGGTCACTCGTCCATCCGAGCGGGCGACGACGCTTCGTGCCGCGCTCGAGGCCGCGGGAGCGGCCACCATCGCCGTCCCGACGGTTCGGTTCGTGCCGCCAGCCGACGAAGCCCGGCTCGCCCGAGCTGCTCGCTCGCTCGCCGACTACGATTGGATCGCCTTCACGAGCGCCACGGCGGTGGAGCGTTTCGCGGACGCGGTCGCCGTCGCCGGCTCGGGAGACGCCCTCGCCAGCTGCCGAGCCGCTGCGATCGGCCCGGCGACCGCGGAGGCGTTGCGGAGCGCCGGCGGTCCGGAGCCGCTGATCCCCGCTTCGTTTCGCGGCGAGGGGCTCGCGGATGCGATCCTCGCCGCGACACCTGCCGCCGATCTCGCGGGGCTTCGCGTCCTGATCCTCCGTGCCGAGACGGCTCGCGCGGTTTTGCCCGAGCGTCTGATGAGCGCCGGCGCCCGCGTCGACGCGATCGCCGCCTACGACACGACGGTCGACCGGGCCTCCCGCAATCGGCTGCTCGAGGTGGTGGAGTCGGGCATGGTCGATTGGCTGACGTTCACCGCCGGGTCCACCGTGCGCGGCTTCGTCGAGCTCGTCGGGCCACAGACGGGCGGCGCGTCGGTCGCCGCGATCAGCCCGATCACGGCCGCGGCGATCACCGGCGCGGGGCTCCCCGTCCACGCCGTGGCCGAGACGCACACCTCCGCCGGGCTGGTGCAGGCCATCGGTGCCGCGATCACGGAGGCCATCGGGTGAGCGGCACCGCGTTCCCCCGTCTACGGATGCGTCGGTTGCGCCGGAGCGCAGCCCTGCGCGACCTGGTGGCCGAGACGCGCCTCACGCCGGGAAACTTGATCTATCCGTTGTTCATCGAAGACTCCGGACCGCCGCGCCAGCCGATCGAGTCGATGCCCGGGGTCGATCGACTCTCGATCGAGGAGGCGGTGAGCGAGGCGAGCGCCGCGGTCGGGGAGGGGATTCGTGCCGTCCTCCTCTTCGGGATCCCGCGGGCGAAGGACGGGCGCGGCTCGCGGGCGGATCACCCGGATGGGGTGATCCAGCGGGCCGTGAAGGCCCTTCGCTCGGACGTGCCCGACGTCGTGGTCATCACGGACGTGTGTCTCTGCGAGTACACGGATCACGGCCATTGCGGGGTCGTCGAGGACGGCGAGGTCGTCAACGACGCGAGTCTGGAGCGGCTCGCATTGCAGGCGGTCAGCCACGCCGAAGCCGGCGCGCACGTGGTCGCCCCCTCCGACATGATGGACGGACGCGTGGCGGCGATCCGAGATGCGCTGGATGCCGCCGGGGGCGCGGAGACGCCGATCCTCTCGTACGCCGCGAAGTACGCCAGCGCGTTCTACGGCCCCTTCCGAGAGGCGGTCGATTCGACGCCGGCGTTCGGCGACCGCCGGTCGTATCAGATGGATCCGCGAAACGGGGACGAGGCGCTTCGGGAGGTCGAGCTGGATCTGGCAGAGGGGGCCGATTTCGTCGTGGTGAAGCCGGCGTTGCCGAGCCTCGACGTCATCAGACGCGTCAAGGACACGTTTCGGGTCCCGACCGCCGCGTACCAGGTGAGCGGCGAGTACGCGATGATCGAAGCGGCGGGGGAGCGCGGGTGGATCGATGTCGAGGCCGCCCACCTCGAGGCCGTCGGGGCGATCCGTCGGGTTGGCGCCGACCTGATCATCACATATGCGGCGCGAAGGCTCGCGCGCGCGCTTTCGAAGCCCGGTCCGTGAGCGTTCTCGTCACGGGGGGGGACGGATTCGTCGGACAGCACCTCATCGCCGCGCTGCTGGCGGGCGGACGACGGGTTTCGGCGACGACGGTCTCGACCGAGCCCGCCGCGGGCACGCTGGATCCGGACGCGTTCGCCGCGGCTCGCTGGTACCACGTCGATGTCGGCGATCCCGCGGGCCTCGAGCGCACCCTGGCCGAGACCGATCCGGCGGTCGTTTTCCATCTCGCCGGGTTTTCGTCCGGGGCCCAGGCGCGGGGTCGCGTGGACGAGGCACTCGCGGTGAACGCCGGGGGCACCCTCAACCTGATGTCGGCCGCGCACGCCGCCGGGCTTCGTCGCCCGCGCTTCGTGGTCGCCGGCTCGGCGGACGCGTACGGCGGCGACGACGCGCTGATCGATGAGAGCATGCCGCTGCGTCCACGCAGCCTCTACGGCACCACCAAGGCGGCCCAGGACGTCGTGGCCCGAGGGGCGGGGCGCGCGCTCGGGTTCGATGTCCGCGTCGCGCGACTCTTCCCGCTCATCGGGCCGGGGCAGGGGGCTGCCTTCGTGCTCCCGAGCTTCTGTCGCCGAGCACTCCGAGTGGCTCGCGGTGAGGGCGAGCCGCGCCTCCGCGTGGGCAATCTCGACGTCGAGCGCGACTACACCGACGTACGCGATGGGGTCGACGCCCTCATCCGAATCTCGAATCTGGCCCCCGGGCCGCACCACGCCTACAACGTGTGCTCCGGACGCGGGACGGCCGTCGGCCAACTCTTGACGTGGGTTCTCGATGCGGCGGGAATCGAGGTCGAGATCACGGTCGATCCGTCGCTGTTGCGCGACGGGGAGCCCGAGCGTCTCGCCGGCGACCCGAAACGGCTTCAGGAGGCCGCTAAGTGGCGCGTGGAACGAGATCTGCGGGAGACGGTGCGCGAGACGTACCGCTGGGTCGAGGCCACGTCCGGTGATCTGCGAGAGCCCGGCGAACAGGCGTAAACGACGGATGAGTCGCGAACGGAGGTACGAATGGAAGTGACCGTGATCGGCACGGGGTACGTGGGGCTCGTGGTCGGGTCGTGCCTGGCGGAGGGGGGCAACCACGTCACGTGCGCGGACATAGATGAGGCGAAGATCGCGCGGCTCAACTCGGGTGAGGTGCCGATCTACGAGCCGGGGCTCGATCGCCTGATCTCGCACAACCTCTCGGCGGGCCGTCTGCGCTTCACGACGGATGCGACCGAGGGGATCCGGGGGTCGGACGCGATCTTCATTGCGGTCGGGACCCCCCCGGGGGAGGACGGCTCGGCCAACCTCGGATTCGTCCGCGAGGCTGCGCGCACGATCGGTGACCACATCAAGCAGGGCGCCGTCGTGATCATGAAGAGCACCGTGCCGGTCGGTACGAGCGAGATCGTTCGCGCGGAGATCGAGGGTCGCACGGACACGACGTTCTACATGTGCTCGAACCCGGAGTTCTTGAAGGAAGGCGACGCGGTCGGCGACTTCATGTACCCGGACCGCGTGGTGTGCGGCGTGGATGACGCGCCCGCACGTGAGCGGATGGAGGAGTTGTACGAGCCCTTCGTCCGCTCCGGAAACCCGCTCATCTTCATGGACATCGCGTCCGCCGAGATGACCAAGTATGCTGCCAACGCGATGCTGGCGACGCGGATCAGCTTCATGAACCAGATCGCCGAGCTCTGTGAACGCACGGGTGCGGACATCGAGCTGGTTCGTCGCGGGATCGGCTCGGACAAGCGAATCGGTCCCTCGTTCCTGTACGCGGGGACCGGATACGGCGGAAGCTGCTTCCCGAAGGACGTCCAGGCGCTGATCCAAACGGGCGATGAGCACGGTGTCGACCTCGCGGTGCTCCGTTCGGTGCACGAGGCGAACGATCGACAGAAGACTGTGCTCGTCCGGAAGATCCGGAGTCGTTTCGGCGACGACCTTTCCGGGTTGCGCTTCGCGCTCTGGGGCCTGGCTTTCAAGCCGGAGACCGACGACATGCGCGCCGCGCCATCGCTGGCGATCATCGAAGAGCTACTCGAGGCGGGGGCGTCGGTGACGGCGCACGATCCGGTGGCGATGGAGGTCGCCCGCGACTACTACACGAAAGACGCCATCGCGTACGGAGACGACGAATACGAGACGCTCGACCGCGCGGACGCGCTCGTGCTCGTCACGGAGTGGCTACAGTATCGAAGGCCCGATTGGGCCTCCGTGAGCCAGCGCATGAAGCAGAAGGTCCTGTTCGATGGTCGAAACATGTTCGATCCGGAGCGCATGTCGGCGCTCGGGTTCGAGTACTACTCGATCGGTCGAGCGCCGGCGGAGTCTGAAGGATGAGATTGCTCGTGACGGGTGCCGCCGGCTTCTTGGGGTCTCACCTGTCCGATCGGTTGCTCGCCGAAGGGCATACCGTGGTCGGGATGGACAACCTGATCACGGGGTCGCTCGACAACATTCGTCACCTCGAGTCCGAGCCGAGATTCGAGTTGATCGAGCACGACGTGACGAACTACATCGATATCGCGGGGGACCTCGACGGAGTGTTCCATTTCGCGTCCCCCGCCAGCCCGGTCGACTACCTCGAGCTTCCGATCCAAACGTTGAAGGTCGGCGCGCTCGGCACGCACAACGCGCTCGGCCTGGCCAAGGCGAAGTCCGCGCGGATCCTGCTGGCTTCGACCTCCGAGGTGTACGGGGATCCGCTGGTACACCCTCAGCCGGAAGAATACTGGGGCAACGTGAACCCGATCGGCCCCCGAGGCGTGTACGACGAGGCGAAGCGGTTCGCCGAGGCGATCACGATGGCCTACCATAGGTTTCACGGCGTCGATACGCGCATCGTCCGGATCTTCAACACGTACGGCCCG
Source organism: Gemmatimonadota bacterium (assembly GCA_022360695.1). GTDB lineage: Bacteria > Gemmatimonadota > Gemmatimonadetes > Palauibacterales > Palauibacteraceae > Palauibacter. Next base: position 4,700 of record JAKSCH010000397.1, on the reverse strand, counting down.
CGGATGCGACCGAACGACGGACGGGTCGTCTCGAACTTCATCGTCCAGGCCCTGCTCGGCGAGCCGCTCACGGTGTACGGCGACGGCCTTCAGTCGCGGAGCTTCTGCTTCGTCTCGGATCTGATCGAGGGGATCTGGCGTTTGTTCGAGTCCGATTACACCGGTCCGATGAACATCGGAAACCCCACTGAATACACGGTCCGCGACCTCGCCGACATGGTCCTCGCCTCGATCGACACCGACTCGGAGATCCGCAACCATCCCCTTCCGGTGGACGATCCAAAGGTTCGCAGACCCGATATCACGTTGGTGCGCAACGAGTTGGGCTGGCAGCCGGAAGTGTCGCTCGAGGTCGGCCTGGAGCGGACGATTGTGTACTTTCAGGAGCTACAGGCTCGTGGCCTGCTCGAGACACCTCCGGTACTGACGGACTGAAGGAGACAAGAGATGGGTGAGACCAAGGTCTCGGTCGTAATGCCCGTCTACAACGAAGAAGAGACGCTTGAGGCGATCGTACGCCGGGTTCGCGCGGTCGCTCCCGATGTCGAGCTCGTGACGGTCGACGACGGTTCGAAAGACCGCTCGCGCGCGATTCTCGGAGAGCTGAAAGCTGCAGGGCTCATCGACCACCTGGAACTCCATGAGCGGAACCGCGGAAAGGGGGCGGCGCTCTCGACGGGGTTCAAGGCCGCCACCGGAAACGTCGTTATCATCCAGGACGCGGACCTCGAGTACGACCCCGCCGAGTACCCGTGGATCCTCGAGCCGATTCTTGCCGACAAGGCGGATGTCGTGTACGGCTCACGCTTCATGGGCGGTCGTCCCCACCGGGTCCTCTACTTCTGGCACGCGCTCGGGAACCGGTTCCTGACCCTCCTGTCGAACATGGTCACCAACCTGAATCTGACGGACATGGAGACGTGCTATAAGTGCTTCCGAAAGGAAGTCATCGACCAGCTCGAGATCGAGGAGCGCGCATTCGGCGTCGAGCCCGAGCTCACGGCCAAGATCGCCCTCGGTGGTTGGCGCGTGTATGAAGTGGGGATCTCGTACGCGGGTCGGACGTATGCAGAGGGGAAGAAGATCACGTGGCGCGACGGAATGTCGGCGGTTCGTTGTATTCTGAAGTACGGGCTGATCCGCCGGTGGAACAGGAAGGGGATTCCGGTCCCGGACCGTCTGCTGGCGAGCCGTGGATCTGCCGCCGGGTGGACGAACCGCCCCCCGAGTGCGATCAGTGAACAGGCGGCCGCTCGAGCGGGTAGCGAGTCCGGGACATCCGGGGCGAAGCTGCCGGGGGAATGAGCCCCAGGGCTCCGAGCCACCGTGACAGGCGAGATCGGAACGCATTGCACAAGAAGAAACGCTTGAATTTCGGGCTAACGATATCAGTCGGGTCGCTGGCGTCGATCCTCATCGCGTGTGAAGACCCCGCGGCGCGCTCGATCGAGCTCGGGGACCGGTTGCTCGCGGTCGGCGATGCCGAGGAGGCGATCGCGGAGTACAAGCTCGCGCAGCGCATCAGCGGCGACACCGAGGAGCTGCTGCTGCGCTTGGGGCACGCCTACTCCGTCCGTGGCGATGTCGACGGCGCGCTCGGCTACTTCGAGCCGCTCGTCGAGCGCTCCGACGGGTTTCGACACCAGATCGCGGCCGACTTGATCGCGATGGCCTACGACGCGCGGGAGCGCGGCGCGCGGGAGAACATGTCGCGGTCGTTGCAGCTTCCGCTCGCTTGGGGGCTGGGATACGTGCCGACCGAGCTCCAGCGGGCCCTCGCGGGGCACTACGCGAGCGACGGCGACTACACCCGTGCCTTGTCGCTCTATCTCGCGCTCCTGGCCGAGGAGACCGAGCCAGCCCCCGGTGACCTGTACCAGACGGGGCGAGCATACAAGGAGCTGGGCGGGTGCGACCGCGCGTTGCCATACCTCGAGGAGTACGTGGACATCGTCCCGCGCCGCGATCCCACGCGCGGCGCCGCTCGATACCACTACGGCGACTGCCTCTTTCTCTCGGCGGACGAAGATCGCGCCGCGGGGCGTCCCACGGCCGCGCTCGCCAAGCTCGACCGCATGGTCGAGCTCGGGGTGCCGCGGAGCCACCTCGTGGAGGCGCACTTCTTCCGCGGCGAGATGCTCCTCTCCAGCGGCGACACGGAAGCGGCACGGCTCGCCTACCGACGCGTCCTGGACTTGAGCCCGAATCGCACGGCCGCGCACGCGGTCCGCGCCGAGGAGCGAATCCGACAGATCCGGTTCGGGTTCTGATGGGCCGGACCGCGGCGGCCCCGTGGCCGTGTCTGGCCGTCGTCCTCGCCGCTTCGGCATGCGGACCGGATTCACCGCCCCGCCAAGTCGAGCCTCCCGATCTCTTCTCGTGGTCGCAGGAGAAGTTCGACGCCGAAGAGTACGCGTCGGCGGCCAACGGATTCCTGTCGTATCTGATCCGCGACCCGCTGAACCCCCTCGTCGACAGCGCGCAGTACATGGCGGCCGAGGCACAGCTCCGATCGGGGAAGGAGCTCGAGGCGGTGGAGGAGTTCAAGCGTCTCGCTACGGGACGACCCAGCAGTCCGTGGGCGGACGACGCTCAGTTCGGCGCCTGCCGCGCCTATCTCCAGGCGGCGCCGAAAGTCTCCCTCTCTCAGGAGTTCACGCGGCGATCGATCGACGAGTGCCAACGCTTGCTCCAGTTCTTCCCCGCGACCGAGCATCGCCCCGAAGCCGAGGCCCGGATCACCGAAGCGCAATCCCGGCTCGCGGAGAAGAGCTACGAGATCGGTCGCTGGTACCAGGACAATCGAAAGTTGCCCGAGTCGGCGATCGTCTACTTCGAGAAGTCGCTCTCGGAAGGCCCGGCTCCGACGTTTCTGCCCGATCTGCTCGCGCGGCTGTATCGAGGGTACCGCGATGTCGGCTTCGATACCGAAGCCCGCGCCATCCGCGACCGATTGCTCAACGAGTTCCCGGACTCCGAAGCGGCCCGGGGGCTGGCGGATGACGACGACGGCGCCCCCCGGGATTGACCTCGAGCGCTGAAGGCGAGAGCCGCCGCATCGGACTCTTGGGTGGGAGCTTCGACCCGCCCCATATCGCGCACGCGATCCTCGCCCAGGAGCTCCTGGAGACGCTCGAGCTCGATCGACTGTTGATCGTGCCCGCGGCGGAGCCCCCGCACCGCGACGTCGTCCTGTCGGCAGATACACGGCTGTCGCTCACGCGGGCCCTGTTCGAGGGGGTCGAGGGCGTCGAGGTGAGCGACGTCGAGCTCCAGCGTCCGGGACCCTCCTACACGGTGGACACGCTCGACGTCCTCCGCGACCGGTATCCCGCCGTGCGGATCGTCCTGATCATGGGTGCCGACCAGTTCGCGGTCCTGGACACGTGGCGCGACCACGGGCGGATCGCCGCCGCCGCCGAGCTGGCCGTGATGCGTCGCTCCGGGGAGGAGCCCCGGCTCCCCCCGGGGATAGGCGATATCGACTATATTGTGGTCGACGTCACGCGGATCGATGTGTCCGCGAGCCAGATCCGAGAGCGCCTCCGGACGGGGCGCTCGATTCGTTTTCTGGTGCCCGAGTCGATCCGTTCCGACATAGAGAGTGCCTGGGTGGAGAACAACACATGTTGAAGGGCGTCGTCTCGCAGGTGTTCGGCACGCGGTTCCAGCGCGAGATGAAGCGACTGCGTCCGATCGTCGACTCGATTCTGGACCACGAGACGCGACTGGCCGACCTGACGGAAGATGAGCTCAAGGCGCAGACGGACAAGTTCCGGGCGATCATCACCGAGCGCACGTCCGAGCTCGAAGCTTCCGTGGAGGCGCTCAAGGACGAGCGGCGACACACCGAGAACCCCGCCCAGCGCGCGGACCTCACCGAGCGGATCGCCACGAGCGAAGGCGAGCTCAACGAAGCGACGCAGGAAGTGCTCGACGAGCTGCTCCCGGAGGCGTTCGCGACGGTGCGGGAGGCCTGTCGCCGGCTGATGGAGCGCCCCATCAACGTGACGGGGAACGACATGGTATGGGACATGGTCCCGTACGATGTGCAGCTCATCGGCGGGATCGTGCTCCACCAGGGCAAGATCGCCGAGATGGCGACGGGGGAGGGGAAGACGCTCGTCGCGACGATGCCGCTCTACCTCAACGCGCTCCCGGGCAAGGGATCGCACCTCGTGACCGTCAACGACTACCTGGCGCGTCGCGACTCGCAGTGGATGGGGACCGTGTTCACCTACCTGGGACTCACGGTCGGGACACTCGATGACACGCAGCCGGGGAGCGAAGAGCGACGCACGGCCTACAACGCCGACATCACGTACGGGACGAACAACGAGTTCGGGTTCGACTACCTGCGCGACAACATGGTGATCGACCTGAAGCAACGCGTTCAGCGGCCGCACGCCTACGCGATCATCGATGAGGTCGACTCCGTCCTCATCGATGAGGCGCGGACACCCCTGATCATCTCCGGTCCGGCGGGTCGCGACGAGCGGGACGTCTACAAGAGCTACAACGCCCAGGTCGCCGCCTTGGCGCGAAAGCAGGCTCAGCTCATCAACAAGCTGATCGCCGAAGCGACCGGGTACCTCGACGAGCTCGAGGAGGAAGAGGACGCCGAGACACGTTGGGAAGCAGGTCGCAAGCTCCTCGCGGCGCAGCGGGGCGGACCGAAGAACAAGCGGCGCCTCACGCTG
>JAKSCH010000030.1 GCA_022360695.1 Gemmatimonadota bacterium | reverse complement strand
CGGTGTGGCTCTGCAGCACGCCCCGCTCCTCGGGGGAGAGCATCTGACGGCTCACGGAGGGCAAATCGCCGAGTCGGACCTTGCCCACATCGTGAAGAAGCCCCGCCCCGCCGATCCCCCTGAGCGCTGCGTCATCGTAGCCGAGCGCGCGCGCGAGCTTCATCGAGAGCAGCGCGGTGTTGATGCTGTGCGCCGTCGTGTACTCGTCGAGCGTGGCGACGAGATCGACCCGCGCCGACAGCGCGTCCCGGTCGAGCAGCCCCGCGAGGGTCTCGACGACCGCGGAGACGTCGACCGCCGAGAGCGCGACGCCGGAGCCGGCGGCCTCGTGGATCCTACGGACGCGATCGGCCTCTTCCTGAACGCAGACGGCACCGACGGGGGCAGAGGTCATCTGCGGGACCTCGGCGGTCGGGGCCGGTTCGAGATCGACATCGAGCTCGCGTGCCTGAGCCGGTGTCGGGACCAAGCCGGTCGCCCGCGGGGAAGTAGCCACCGCGACCGCCGACATGCGGGCGGTAGCCGCCGCGGTGCCCACCTGATCTACGAGTCCGCGAACCCAACGGTCGAACGCGATCGCATCGTTCGGTGGAGCCAGGACCGCGACCCCCTCGTCGCGAAGACGGTCCATCCAGGCGGCCGCGCCGTTCTCGACCGGGCGTGCCCCCCAGTTGATGCCACCGGGCGTGAGCACGAAGTCGGCGCTCGGCTCGGCGAGACGAAGCGTCTCTAAGCTCAGGCGCGCCGTCTCGATCAGTTCCGCCGGCTCGACACCGGCCGACCCATCGTCGAGCAGCCCGGAGAGCGCGCGTAGGAAATCGATCGCCTCGGTCACGCGCTCACTCCTTCCCGAGCGCGGCGCGAATGTCCGGGTCGCTCGACCGCGTCGCCTTCATGATCAGCTTCTTGCCCACCCCGATGTCGCCCGGAAACGTGGCGAGCGCTTGGAGCGCGGCGAGCATCACAGGGTTCTTGGGAGCGAGTCGGTTCGGCGCCAGCCCGGCGCCGGCCCGTACGACCTCGATCAGCGCGGCGGCCGCTTCGTGGTCGCCGGTTCGCCCGAGCGCGCGAACCCCCATCACGCGCTGCTCGGTCGGGATCCTCTCATCGACGACGAGGTCCGACAGCTTGGCGATCGCCTCGAGCGGGCACGACTCGGTGGCCGCGGCGAGTCCGAGGCTCCGAGCGCGGCGGTCGTCGTCCTCGAGCAAACCGCACAGCGCACGATCCCGGAGATCCGGCTTGCGAAGCATCAGCTTGAACGCCTCGCGACGGACGGCGGGGTGCGGGTCGTCGGCAAACCCGCCCGGACTCCACTTCCGCGGCCACGCCTCGAGCTCGCCCATCAACGCCAGGATGTTCCGTCGCGCGAACCACCGCTCGTCGCGCGATCGACGCACGAGGCTCTGTTCGATCTGCGGCGCGAGGGCCACCAGCCTCGTGAACAGACGCTTCCGGGTCGCGAGGGATTCGGACTCGCACAGGAGGTCGAGGAGAACATCGGCTTGCTCCGGGCCGAACCCCTCGAGCAGCTGCGAGATCGCGTCCGGGTCGGCCCCGTCCGTCTCGAGCGACGTCCGGACGTGCTCGGGCCGCATCGCCCGGGTCCAGGCGTCGCGCGCGAGCCGCGAGTCGGTCGGTGCCGCGCGGACGATCCGGACCAGCTCGACGAGGTCGGCGGACGCCATCTCGTCCACCACCGTCCACACGCACTCGGGGGCATGCTCCAGCTCGATGGCGGTCATGAGGACGCGATCCGCCCCGATCCTCGCCCGCCCCTCCGTCACCGCGCTCTCCCGCACCGTAAGCTCCCACGAACGCTGCGCATCCCCAGAAATCACGAGGGGCGATCGAGCAAGAAGTCTGCCCGATCCGGTCTCGAGGGGGGCGAACCGCGCAGGGGGAAGCAGGAACACGATTTGCCGGGCACCGGGACCGCTCGATATAGCTAAACGGCACGGCGCCGCACCCAGGAATGCCACTAAACCCGCGAAACCCACGCACATGATTGCACTTATAACGGGCCTCACCGGTCAGGACGGATCCTACCTGGCCGAATTGCTGCTCGACAAAGGATACGACGTCCACGGCATCGTGCGGCGATCCTCGGTCGAGAAATACGATCGGGTCGCGCATCTCCGCGACCGCATCACGCTTCACCAGGCCGACCTGCTGGATCAACTCTCGCTCATGCGGGTCATCGAGCGCGTGCGGCCGACCGAGAT
>JAKSCH010000354.1 GCA_022360695.1 Gemmatimonadota bacterium | reverse complement strand
GTCGAGGGCACGACCGCGGGGAGCGCACGACGGTCTTCACGCTCCGGCGCTGGCGGCGCATCGGGTGCGACCGCCGGCTCGACCGCTCGAGGGACCGGAGGTTGTGGGGCCGCCTGAAAGGCCGCGAGCGGGAGGAGCACGCCGAGGCTGAGCCCGAGCGCGGCGATCGCGGCCGGCCGACCGATCCCTCGACGGTCGCGGACCGGATCGAGGATCGCGAGAAGTCGCCCTTCGAGCTCGGTGGGGCGAGCCATCGAAACGGTGGCCCACGACAGGCGTCGATCCGCGCGGCCTCGGGCCACGTCCAGCAGCAAGCGGGCGTAGTCCGCGCTCCGCGTCCCCGAGGTCAGCACGAGGTCGTCACAGGCGCGCTCGCGCTCGGCCCGGAGTCGCTTCGTCCCCACCCACGCCAGCGGATTGAACCAGTGGATCGCTCGGCCCGCTTGCGCGATCAAGTGGACCAGGCAGTCGCGTCGCTTGATGTGCGCCAGCTCGTGCAGCGCAACGGCCCGACGCCGATCGGCGGACCAGGAGCCCGCGCCCGACGGGAGCAGCAGCACGGGTCGGAGCGTCCCCCACGCCATCGGCGTCGCGATCCGGTCGGAGACCAGCACGCGAACCGTCGCCCGGATCCCCAGTCGATCGGACAGCTCTTGGACGACTCCCGTCCAGCGCGCATCCGCGACCGGCTCGGCCCGCCGGGTCGTCAGCCAGGCCGAGCATACGCCGGCCGCGAGCCGCGACAGCATCACGACCAACCCGGCGAGCCACGCCCACAGGACGACCGCCTTCGGATCGAGCGGCGACCGCGCGACCTCGATCGAGCCCGCCCTCGTCGCCGCCGCGATCTCCGGGCGCGCGAACGTCACGCCCCCCGAGCGGCTCGCCACCTCGCCTCGCGGTGTCGCGACGACGGGCGGGTCGGCGGCCTCGATCCTCGTCGGGGCGGACCTCGTCTCCCCGACCTCGGCGCGCCAGCCGGGCACGGCGACTTCCCAGGACGGAAGCGAGCGCGAGACGAACGGGAGCGCGACGATCGACACGAACGCCAGCGTCCAAACGTGGTGTCGCACGGAGGCCGAGGCGCTTCGCAAGCCGGCCGTGATCACCACGGCGAGCAGCAGCACGACCACGGCCTTGAGCGACGTATCGAGTAGGAAGGGCAGCCAATCGCCGCCGCTCGTGGAAACGGATTGAATCAAGGCGTTCATCGATCATTCTCCTCTGGGCCGCCCGAATCACGGTCGCGGGCGATCTCGATCAACTGCGAAAGCCGGTCGAGATCGGCTTCCGAGAGATTCGACGCGTCATCATCGAGAAGGGCTGCCATGGCCTGCTCCGCCGAACCGTTGAAAAAGGTGTCGACGAGGTGGCGGAGCGCGGACCGCTTGGCTTTGTCCTTGGCCACGACCGCACGATACACGTAGCGGGGTCCGTCCTGTCGGTGTCGGACATGTCCCTTCTCCTCGAGGATCCGAAGGTGCGCTCGCACCGCCGAGTAGCTCGGCGCGTTGGGCAAGTCTTCTTGCACCTCGGCAACGGACGCTCTGCCCCGGCGAAACAGCACGTCCATGATCTGACGCTCTCGCCGACTCAGCTCGTGTTGCAGCTCTTTCACCATGCTCCCCTCGCTCTTCCTCTCGTCCGGTATCCGCCCGGTTCATCCCGTCGCGGATCCGACTCGAACGACACTGATTGCTAAAAAATCAGCATACTGCTAAACATTTAGCATATATCGAGCGTCGTGTCAAGCGCGACCGCGGATCGCGTTCGCGACCGCCCCGCGAAGATCGGGCGTCGGATTGTCCGGATCCGGACAGCGGGTCCTCGGAACGAACACGATTCACAGGGGCTCTCCGCATGCTGTATCCGCGCAACTCATTATGAAAAAACATCTTATGGCGACGGATCTTCCGGGCACGGGCGTTGCCCTCGGCATGTGTCGCGCGCGGACGGCCGAGGGTCGCCACGCGACCGATCGTGAGAACCGTGACCGAAGGAAAGGCGTCCCCACGTGGACCCAGCGAATACGCCACCCGAATCCGAAGCGCCCAAGAAACGCGAGCGGCCGCCGATCGCGGAGACCGCGGCGCCTCGCAAGCGAAAGAAGCGTGGTCCCGACATCGGGCCCGACGGTCCCGGCAGCCGCATCGATCTGGGCGCCGGCGGACCCGGGATGGACGTCAAGCGCGCCCCGGTCGGCAAGCGGAAGCGCAACATCATGATCGGCGGTGGCGTCGCGGCTCTCGTCGTTCTCACCATCTTCATCTCCCAGCTCGAACCGGCCGCGCAGAGCGTCGATCGCGACATCCAACTTCTCGGCACGGTCGAGCGGGGCTCGTTCGTCCGCGAGGTGCGTGGACCGGGAACCCTCGTCCCCGAGCAGATGGTGTTCGTGTCGGCCCTCACCGGCGGTCGGGTCGAGCAGGTGCTCGTTCAGCCCGGTGAGGCGGTAGAGCACACGGACGTCGTCGTCGTGCTCTCGAATCCGGACGTCGAGCTGGAAGCGCTACAAGCCGAGCAGCAGCTCACGGCCGCGCGGGCCCGGCTCGTCGAGCTCGAGCGGAGCCTCGGCACCATGGTGCTCCAACAGGAAGTCGCCCTCGCGATGGCCGAGGCGGAGCAGCAGGACGCAGAGCGTGAAGCCAGCGCGTTCCGCGAGCTGGTCGCCAATCAGACGGTGTCGCGAAACGAGGCGAGCCGCGCGCTCGAGCGTGCGGCGACGGCGCGCGTGAGCCTCCAAACCGAGCGATCGCGTCTCGAGCTCCTCAACAACACGGTCGACAACCAGCTCGCCGTGCAACGCGAACAGGTCGCACGCCTGGGCTCGATCGTTCAATACCAGCAGAATCGCGTCGAGTCCATGCAGGTTCGCGCGGGCGCCAGCGGGGAGATCCAGGACCTCGATCTCGAGGTCGGACAGTGGGTCATGCCCGGGACGACGCTCACGCGGGTGGCGCAACCCGGCCAGCTCATGGCGGAGCTGCGCATCCCGGAGACCCAGGCGCGCGATGTCCAGGTCGGCCAGCCGGCCATCATCGATACGCGGACGGACTCGATCGCGGGCGCCGTCCGCCGCGTCGATCCGAACGTCCAGAACGGATCGGTGCTCGTCGAGGTGCGTCTGACCGAAGCGCTACCGCCCGGCGCGCGACCCGATCTGAGCGTCGACGGAACGATCGAGCTCGAGCGCTTGAACGATGTGCTGCACGTCGAGCGTCCAACGTACGGACAGGCGAACAGCTCGGTGAGCTTGTTCCGCCTCACAGCGGGCGGGGACGAGGCGCACCGGGTGACGGTCCGTCTCGGGCGGAGCTCGGTCAAGGAGATCGAGATCCTCGAAGGACTTCAGGAAGGCGACGTGATCATCCTCTCGGATCTGTCGCGTGTGCAGGACGCCGATCGCATTCGGCTTCGGTAGGGTGGGGAATCGGGGTTCGACCAAAACCAAGAGTGAGATGAAATGAACCAGAACGGTGACAGCTCGGACGCGCGACCCCTGATCGGATTGGATGCGGTCGCCAAGGTCTTCTACACGGAAGAGGTGGAGACGCACGCGCTCTCCGACATTCACCTCGAGATCCCGGAAGGCGAGTTCCTCTCGGTCGCGGGTCCGTCGGGGTGCGGAAAGTCGACGTTGCTGTCGCTGCTCGGCTTGCTCGACACGCCCACCAACGGCGAGTACCTGCTCGACGGCCAGCCGGTCGCGGAGCTCTCCGCGTCGCAGCGCGCCCGCATCCGAAACCGACACATCGGGTTCGTCTTCCAGGCGTTCAACCTGATCGGCGACCTCACGGTGTACGAGAACGTCGAGCTTCCCCTCACGTATCGAGAGGGCTTGGGCTCGAGCGAGCGAAAAGAGCGGACGCTCGAAGCGCTCGAGCGCGTCGGGATGTCGCACCGTCGGAATCACTATCCCGCGCAGCTCTCCGGCGGGCAGCAGCAGCGCGTTGCCGTCGCCAGGGCGGTGGTGGGCGACCCGTTGATCCTGTTGGCCGACGAGCCGACCGGGAACCTGGATTCGCGAAACGGCGGCGCGGTGATGGATCTGCTCAAGGACCTCCACGAGGAGGGCGCGACGATCTGCATGGTCACCCACGATCCGCGGTACGCGGAGTTCTCCGAGCGGACGATCCACCTGTTCGACGGTCGCATCGTCGAGGATGAGGAGCACGCCGGTAAGGCGATCGAGGAATTGCGCGAGAGCGGTTGGGAGATCGCCTAGGACGCGCCGTTCGGCGTCGGCACCTCCGACCCATCATGGATGACCTGATCCGAAACCTCCGTTACGCGCTCCGCCAGCTCACACGTCGGCCCGGGTTCGCGGCCGTGGTCGTCCTCACGCTCGCCCTCGGGATCGGCGCGAACACGGCGATCTTCTCGGTCGTCGACGGCGTGCTCCTCCAGCCGCTGCCGTACGACGATCCCGACGAGCTCGTGATCCTGTGGGGGGACGAGGGGGGGATCGGGACCGGTTCGAGCGGCACCTCGTACCCGGATCTCGTCGACTTCCAGGATCAGGCGGCGTCCTTCGAGACGCTGGCCGCCTGGAACGACGAGACCTACACGCTCACGGGCTACGGCGGAGAGCCGGTACGCGTCCCGCTCACGCGGGTCACCTGGGACCTGTTCCCGATGCTCGGCGTCGCGCCGGCGATGGGTCGGGGATTCACGGAATCCGAAGATCGCCTCGGCGCGCCGGATGTCGCCGTGCTCACGTACGCGTTTTGGCGCGATCGCCTGGGAGCTTCGCCGGAAGCGATCGGGTCGACCCTGACCGCGGACGGCCGGGCCTTCGAGGTCGTCGGGGTCATGCCGGAAGGGTTCCAATGGAGTCGAGGCGAGATCTACGCGCCCTTGGTCGCGCGCTGGGGCGAGGACTTCCGCGGCAACCACCGGTTGGTTCCGATCGGTCGTCTCGCGGCGGGCGTCTCGATCGAAGAGGCGGACGCCGAGGTCAAGGCGATCGCCGCCCGGCTCGAGCGGATGTACCCGGAGGACAACACCGATCGAAGCGCGTACCTCGAGCCGTACCGTGACACCGTGGTCGGTTCGATCCGACCCACGCTGTGGGCGGTGTTCGGCATGGTCGGGCTCGTGCTCCTGATCGCGTGCGCGAACGTCGCCAACATCTTGCTCACGCGCGCGACGGAGCGCGGTCAGGAGGTCGCGCTTCGCACCGCCCTCGGCGCGGGTCGCGGGGACATCGCCCGCCAGCTCGTCACGGAAAGCCTGATCCTGACGGGGCTCGGCGGGGCGCTCGGACTGGGGGTCGCAGCGACCGGCCTGGAGCTCCTCCGTTCGACGGCACCGCCCGGGATCCCTCGGCTGGCGAACGTCGGACTCGACGCGGGCGTCCTCTTCTTCGCGCTCGCGATCACGGTGGCCACGGGGCTCGTCTTCGGTCTGCTGCCGAGCCTCCAGGCTGCCCGCCGCGACCTGCACCTGAAGCTCAAGGAGGGCGGTCGCGATGGCGGACGCGGTCGCGGCCGGCTGTCCCAGGTCGTCGTGGTCGGCGAGGTCGCGCTCGCCATGGTGGCGATCGTCGCGGCCGGGCTCCTGGTCAACAGCTTCGTGCGGCTCCAGGCCGTCGATCCGGGGTTCGAGGCGGAGAGCGTGCTCGTGGTGCCGATCTCGCTCCCCGACGACACGTACGCCGCGCCCGACGACCCGACCGCCACCCGCGCGATCGCCTTCTACGAGGAAGTGGAACGACGCGTCGGCGCATTGCCGGGGGTCGAGAGCGTCGCATCGGCATACATGCACCCCCTCGAGGGAGGCTGGGAGTCCAGCTTCTCGATCCCGGGCGTGTTCGATCCCCCCGAGGGACAACGACCCGAGGCTCGCCTACGGCCCATCACGCCGGGGTATTTCTCGACGGTCGGGTTGTCGTTGCTCGAGGGGCGCGACATCACGGACCGCGATGCGGCCGCGGCCCCGGGGGTCGTCGTCGTGAACGAGTCCTTCGAGAAGACGTTCTTCCCCGACGGGGATGCGTTGGGATACACGGTGCGGCGAGCGCAGTGGTGGGAGGGGCTGCCGTTCGAGTACGAGATCATCGGGGTCGTCGGCGACGTGAAGATGGATGGCCTCGACGCCGAGGTCCCGATGGCGATGTACTTCTCGCAGCCGCAGTTCCCGTTCACCGCCATGAATCTGGTCGTCGCGACCTCGGTCCCGCCGCGCAGCGTGCTGCCGGCCGTCCAGGACATCATTTGGGATGTCGACGCGGAGCTTCCCATCGAGAACGTGCAGACGCTGGCGGAGCTCAGCTCCGGCAGCGTGGCTTCCGAGCGCTTCCGGACCGCGCTCGTATCGCTGTTCGCCGCGCTCGCGCTCGCGTTGTCCGCGATCGGGATCTACGGCGTGCTCTCGTACAACGTGGCCCGTCGCACTCGAGAGCTCGGTCTGCGCATGTCGTTGGGCGCCCGAACGACAGACGTGCTGCGGCTCGTCGTACGCCAGGGGATGACCTTGACCGGCATCGGTCTGCTGGCGGGCGTCCTCCTGTCGCTCGTCGCGACGAACGCGCTGGCGACCCTTCTGTTCGAAGTCAGCCCCACGGATCTCGCGACCTTCGCGATCGTCGCGGCCGTCCTCGGGGCCGTCGCCCTCGTGGCGTGTCTACTCCCCGCGACCCGGGCGACCCGCGTCGACCCGATGGTCGCGCTTCGAAACGACTGATCGCGAGAGCCCGGTGACCGCCGACAACAACCCTCCTGTGGCAAGGAAGACGTGATGGAATCGTTCGTCCAGGACATGAAGTACTCGCTGCGGCAACTCGTCGTACGTCCAACGTTCACCATCGTGGCGGTCACCGTTCTCGCGCTCGGTATCGGCGCCGCGACCGCGATCTTCAGCGTGGTCGACACGCTCGTCATCCGCGCGCTCCCGTACGACGACGCGCAGCGCATCGTCACGATCTGGGATCACGATCTCGAGAACGGGATCGAGCGCGACGACGTCGCGCCGGGCAACTTCTTCGCCTGGAAGGAGCAGGCCGAGTCGTTCGAGGCGATGGGCGCGCTCGATCCGTATTCGCTCGACCTCACCGGTGATGAGCGTCCGGAAGTCATCTTCGCCGCTCGGGTGACCGAAGGGTTCTTCGAGAGCCTGGGGAGCCGCACGATCCACGGTCGAGCGCTCGCGCCCGAGGATTTCGAAGCGGGTGGTGTGGTCGTGATCGGGGAGCGGCTGTGGGAGCGCCGCTTCGGGTCGGATCCCGACATCGTCGGGCAGGCCATCGTGCTCGATGGAGCCCCGACCACCGTCGTGGGCATCGTGCCGAGATCGTTCAATCCCCACCTGTCGCCGACGGTTCAGGAGCGCGAGGCCTGGATCCCGCTGATCGCCCAGGGCTGGGAGCCACAGGTGCGTGGAAGCCGCTGGTGGAACGTCGTCGCCAAGTTGGCGCCGGGCGTGACGTTGGCGGACGCCCGAGCCGAGATGTCGACCATCGCCGGCCGACTCGGGCAGGACTATCCGGAAACCAACGCGCGCTACTCGGCGTCGGTCGTACCTCTTCGCGACCACCTGGTGGGCAACGCGAAGACGGCGCTCGTCGTGCTCCAGGGCGCGGTGTTGTTCCTGCTGCTCGTGGCCTGCGCGAACGTCGCGAGTCTCCTCCTCGCGCGCGGCACCGAGCGGGAGAGCGAGTTCGCGCTTCGCGCGGCGTTGGGCGCGGGGCGCGGTCGTCTCGTGCGACAGCTGCTGACGGAGAGCGCGGCGATCGCGATCGCCGGTTCGATCGCCGGCGTGCTGTTGGCGTATTGGGCGCTCGATCTGATCGTGGCCATCGGGCCGTCCGAGATCCCGCGGTTGGACGAGGTCGTGCTCGACACACGCATCCTGTGGTTCGCGCTCGGAGCGACGGCGTTCACCGCGTTCGCGTTCGGGATCTTCCCATCGCTTCACTTCTCCCGGCCCGATCTCCAGACCTCGATCAAAGAGGACCGGGGCTCGACCGCCGGCAAGGTCCGTCAGCGGATCCGGGGCGGGATGGTGGTCGCCGAGGTCGCGCTGTCGTTGATCCTCGTCGTCGGGGCCGGGCTGCTGGCGCGTAGCTTCGTATCGCTGATGGGCGTCGACCCGGGGTTCGACGAGGAGCGCGTGGCCGCGACCCAGGTCTTCCATTATCCGGGCAACCCGACGCCCGACCAGACGCGCGGGTTCTTCGACGAGGTGCTCGAGACCGTTCGAGCCTTGCCGGGCGTCTCATCCGCGGGTGCGGTGTCCGCGCTTCCGTTCATCGAGGCGAACATCGCGATCCAGAACCAGTTCAATATCGAAGGACGCGCCGCGCCGCGTCCCGAGGAGGCGCCGAACGCCTTCGTGGCCCAGGCCACGGAAGACTACTTCAGCACGATGGAGATCCCGCTGATCGCGGGTCGCACCTTCGACGAGCGCGATCACGCCACGGCCATCCCGGTCACGGTCATCACCGAGACCCTGGCCCGACGTCATTGGCCGAACCGAGACCCGGTCGGAGAGCGTCTCTTCCTCGACGGCGTCACCGACGCCGACGGGAACGCGGTCCCGTGGGAGGTCGTGGGTGTCGTCGGGCAGGTGCGGCACGACGGCCTGGACAGCGATCCGCGTCCGGAGTTGTTCTTGCCTCATGCCCAGCGTCCCACCGGGAGCATGACCTTCGTCGCGCGGACGAGCGGCGACCCGACGCCGCTTCTCGAGCAGGTGCAGGAGGCGATCTGGGCCGTGGAGCCGCTCCAGACCATCTATCGGTCGGCCACGCTCGAGCAGCTCCTGTCGAAGTCGGTCGCGGCCCGACGGTTCAACCTCTGGCTGCTCGGGAGCTTCGCGGGGTTGGCGCTGGTGCTGGCCGGCGTGGGGATCTACGGCGTCGTGAGCTACATGGCGCGCACGAGAACGCACGAGATCGGCGTCCGCATGGCGCTCGGCGCCGGGAGCGGCGACGTGCTTCGCGAAGTCATGAGTCGCGGCGCCAAGCTGACCGCCATCGGAATCGGGCTCGGGATGGCGGGCGCGCTCGGTCTCACCTCGTGGATGTCGAGTCTGCTCTTCCAGACGAGCCCTCGAGATCCGCTCACGCTGGTCGGGGTGGCGGTGGTGCTGGCCGCGATCGCGCTACTGGCCATGTATGTCCCGGCTCGTCGCGCCACATCGGTAGATCCTTCGCTGGCCCTGCGGACGGAATAGGTCGAGGCAGGCATGGAGAAGCTCGGACAGGACGTCAGGTTTGCGCTGAGAGCGATCGCGAGGAACCCCGGCGTAACGGCGATCGTGCTCGTCACGGTCGCGCTGGGGATCGGCGTCAACACGGCGATCTTCAGCGTGGTCGATGCCGTGCTCCTCCGACCGATGTCGTACCCGGAGCCCGGGGAACTCTACACGGTATGGGAGAACCACGAGCTGCGGGGGGGCGCGGCGACCGAATGGACCGGGCGCAGCACGTTCTCGGACTGGCGGGACCGCTCCGAGACGTTCTCGCACATGTCGACGGTGGCCGGCTGGGCTCCCAACCTCGTCGGAGACGACCGCCCGGCGGTGTTGCAGGGCGCGCTCGTGAACCCCGGGTATTTTTCGATGCTCGGCGCACAGCCCGTGATCGGCCGTGCGTTCGCGCCGGAGGAGGAGACGCCGGGCAACGACGACGTGGTCATCCTCGGGCACGACCTCTGGCAGGAACGGTTCGGCGGCGACGAGTCCATCATCGGCTCGTCGCTGACCCTGAACGGCGAGCCCAACGTCGTCATCGGGATCGCACCGCCAGGGTTCCAGGGTCCGATCGTCAGTACGGCTCAGATCTGGGGTGTGCTGCCGATCGATCGTTCCGCCGACGATCGGGGAGCCTACTACCTCCGCGTGATCGGTAGGGCCGCGCCCGGGGTCGCCCGTGAGACGATCGAATCGGACATGGCGCGCGTCGCGGCCGGGATCGCGGAAGAGAATCCGACGGACTACGCGAACGTAGGCGTCGCCATCCAGCCGCTCCGCGACACGGTGGTCGGACCGGTGAAGGCCCCGCTCCTCGCCCTGCTCGGGACGGTCGCGCTCGTCCTCCTGATCGCCTGCGCCAACGTCGCCAACCTGCTGCTGGCCCGCGCCTCGGTCCGCGACCGCGAGCTCGCCGTGCGCGCCTCGCTGGGCGCCGGGCGCGGGCGGATCGCCCGACAGCTCCTCACGGAGAGCGTGGTCCTCGCGGTGGGCGGCGGGCTCCTCGGTCTGGCCCTCGGGGTATGGGGCACGGCCCTGCTCATCCAAGTCGCCCCGAGCGGACTCCCTCGTCTGAACGAGGTCGGGATGAACGCCACCGTGTTCGCGTACGGACTCGGCGCATCGATCGTGACCGGTCTCCTCTTCGGCTTGGCCCCCGCGCTCGGCCACTCGGCCGATTCCTCCGCCCAGGCGCTTCGCGAAGGGTCGCGCGGATCGTCGGCGTCGAGCGGCGGACGACTCCGAGGCGCGCTCGTGGTCGGCGAGCTGGCCCTGGGCGTGGCCGTGCTCGCGTCCGCGGGACTGTTGCTCCGCAGCTTCCAGGAGATGCGCGCGGTGGACCCCGGCTTCCGGACGGACGGCGCGATCAGCGCCCGACTCCTGTTCCCCACTCCGGACTATCCCGACCGGTTCGAGATCCCCGCGTTCGTGGACCGGCTCGAGACCCGGCTGAGCTCGCGGCCCGGGGTCGAGGCGGTGGGCGCCGCGACCGTGCTCCCGTTGAGCGGCGCCGTCAGCGACGTGTCGTTCGGGATCGAGGGACGGATGCCCGAGCCCGGTCGCGAGCCGGCCGCCGACTCGTGGCAGGCTACCCCGGGCTTCTTCGACGCGTTACGGATGCGGCTCGTGCGCGGGCGGCTGCTCGAAGACTCGGACCGCGCCGGATCGCTCAACGTGGCGGTCATCAGCCAGTCGCTGGCGGATGATCACTTCCACGGCGAGGACCCGCTCGGGAAGCGGATCAAGGTCGGCGGCGTCCGCGATCCGGAGTCGCCTTGGTGGACGATCGTCGGCGTCGTGGAGACCATACGGACCCGCGGGATCGCATCCCCGCCCGAGTCCGAGATCTTCCTCCCGCTGGCGCAACGTCCGGCTCGAGGGCTGAGCCTCGTCGTCCATACGGATGGGCCACCCGAGGCGATGGCGAGCGAGCTGCGCGAGGCCGTGTGGGCGGAAGATCCGAACATGCCCGTGTCGCAGGTCGCGACGCTGACGGATGTGTTCGACACCAGTATCGCCCCGCAGCGATTCGTGAGCCGACTGCTGGCCGCGTTCGCCGCCCTGGCGCTCGTGCTCGCCGCCGTGGGGATCTATGGCGTGATGGCGTTCATGGTCTCGCAGCGGACGCGCGAGATCGGGATCCGGATGGCGCTCGGCGCGCGCCCGGCCGACGTGCTCAACGGGGTCCTGTCTCGCGGCGCCGCCCTGACGGCGCTCGGCATCGGGCTCGGTCTCCTGGCCGCGGCGGGCGCGGGTCGTGCGCTCTCGAGCATGCTGTTCTCGGTGGCCCCGTTCGACCCGCTGACCATCGCGGCCGTCACCGGGCTGCTCGGCACCTCCGCGATGTTCGCGTGCTTCTGGCCGGCGCGTCGCGCCACTCGGGTGGACCCGATCATTACGCTCCGGGCCGAATGAGGCCCACGACTCCGCGCGGCCATCCGGGGTGCGACGCGAGCTGACCCCCGGCTATCGCGCGATCCCCGACGCCGCCGCACAATGGGCCGCCTGCATCGGCGCGTCGCCGGCCCGATACCGACCGTCGTGCGAGCCCGGAAAGGACTATCAGACGCCGCAATGATTCGACTCGAAGGCGTAGAGAAGAGCTACCCCTACAAGGGAGGCCGTACGTGGGTCTTGCGTCGCATCACGGCCGAGATCCGACAGGGCGAGTTCGTCACGATCATGGGGCCGTCCGGCGCCGGGAAGTCGACGTTGCTGGGGATCCTCGGTCTGCTGGATGGGGCGTTCGACGGCGAGTACTGGTTCGTCGAGGAGCCGATCCACGCGTTGAAGCCGAAGCACCGGAACGAGCTCCACAAGGCCTACATCGGATTCGTCTTCCAGCAGTACCACCTGATCGACGATCTCACGGTGTACGAGAATCTCGACATCCCGCTCTCGTATCGCGACATCAAGCGATCGGAGCGACAGGCGATGGTGGGCGACATCCTCGATCGGTTCAACATCGTCGGCAAGAAGGATCTGTTCCCGAACCAGCTCTCGGGGGGGCAGCAGCAACAGGTCGCCATCGCCCGGGCCGTGATCTGCAAACCGAAGCTCATCCTGGCCGACGAGCCCACCGGCAGCCTCCATTCGACGCAGGGCGAGCAGATCATGGAGATGCTGAAGGGTCTCAACGACGGGGGGACGACGATCGTCCAGGTGACGCACGATCCGAACGTCGCGGCGTACGGGGATCGGATCATCAATCTCGCCGACGGCTGGCTGGTCGACGAGTGAGCTCGGGCTGACGACGCCCGGCTCGCAGTCGCGCGAGCAGACGCGCGGCATCAGGTTTTCCACATGATCACCGTCCGACCGGACCGGGTCGAGCCGCCGAGCGCTCGATGAACGCGGCGTCGACCCCGACCCGGATCCTCATCGCAGACGACCAGCAGGATGTCCTGCGGGCGCTCCAGCTGCTGCTCAAGGCGGAGGGGTACGCGCTCGAGACGGCGACCTCGCCCCCCGGCATCCTGAGCGCGCTCGAGTCGCAGGAGTTCGATGGTCTCCTCATGGACCTCAACTACGCGCGCGACACGACGTCGGGTCGCGAGGGACTCGATCTCCTCCCCCGAATCAAGGCGATCGACCCGGCGCTGCCCGTCGTGGTGATGACCGCGTGGGGCTCGATCGACGGAGCGGTCGAGGCGATCCAGAAGGGCGCGGGCGATTACGTCGAGAAGCCGTGGGACAACGACCGGCTGTTGTCGACGCTCCGCACGCAGGTCGAGCTCGGCCGCGCGCTCCGGCGCGCCCAGCACCTCGAGCTCGAGAATCGACACCTACGCGAGCGCGACGCGCCCGATTTCATCGCGGTCTCGCGCGCCATGCAACCGGTGCTTCGACTCATCGAGCGGGTGGGGCCGTCGGACGCGAGCGTGCTCATCACGGGTGAGCCGGGCGCGGGGAAGGAAGTGGTGGCGCGGTGGCTTCACGCCAAGTCCGAGCGCGCCCAGCGGCCGCTCGTCACGGTCAACGCGGGCGGACTGTCCGAGACGCTCTTCGAAAGCGAGATGTTCGGTCACGTGAAGGGGGCGTTCACCGACGCGAAGACTGATCGGATCGGCTATTTCGAGCTCGCGAGCGGGGGCACGCTCTTTCTCGACGAGGTGGGGAATCTCGCCCCGAGCCAGCAGGCGCGCCTCCTCCGGGTGCTCGAGACCGGCGAGTTCCAGCGCGTCGGCTCATCGCGCACGCGTCGCGCGGATGTCCGCGTCCTGGCGGCGACGAACGCCGATCTTCCGGCTCGTGTCGAAGAAGAGAGCTTTCGAGAGGATCTCCTGTATCGATTGAACTCGGTCGTGATCTCGATCCCGCCGCTGCGCGAGCGTCGGGAAGACATCCCCGAGCTCACCGCGCACTTCCTGGGTCACCAGATGAGACGGTACGGCCGGAGCTTCGAGCTGGCGCCCGAGGCGATGCGGGCGCTCCTCGCACACACGTGGCCCGGCAACGTGCGCGAGCTGAGACACGCCGTGGAGCGCGCGGTGTTGATGGCGGAGTCGGATGTCGTCACCGCCGAGGACTTCGGGCTCATCCGCGGGTCGGGGTCCGGGGCGCGGCTCGACGAGCTGACGTTGGACTCGGCCGAGCGCATCCTGATCCAACGCGCCTTGGCTCGCTTCGACGGGAACGTGAGTCGAGCCGCGGAGGCGCTGGGGTTGAGCCGCGGCGCGCTGTATCGGCGTCTCGAGCGTCACGAGCTCGAGCCGTAGTCGGATCCGTGGCTCGGCACGACCCCCCGGCTCTTCGGCACTGACGATGGCACGCCGTCGGATCAGCTACGAATGGCGGGTGCCGCTCCTATCGCTGCTCAGCGCGCTGCCCGCGATCGTCGTAGCGCTCACCCTGGTGTGGATCGGCGACTTCTCGACGCGGCTCAAGTGGACGCTTTCGCTCGCGACCGCGGGCGGGTGGCTGGGGTTCTGGATCGCATCGCGCGAGCGATTGATCCGACCCCTACAGACGATGTCCAACATGGTGGCGGCGCTTCAGGAGGGGGACTACACGATGCGCGCCCGCCTCGGCCGACCGGACGACTCGCTGGGCTTGGTGGCGCACGAGGTGAACCAGCTGGGCGAGACGCTCCGCGAGCAGCGGTTGGAGGTGCTCGAGGCGACCGCGCTCCTGCGACGCGTCATGGCCGAGATCGACGTCGCCGTCTTCGCGTTCGACAGCGACGACAAGCTGGTGCTCGCGAACCGCGCGGGCGAGCGGCTGCTCGATCGCTCCGAGGACAGCATGATGGGTCGACGCGCCGACTCGCTCCACCTCGCGGAGCTGCTCGCCGGTCCTCCCCGCACCGTGACCGACATGGTGTTCCCGAGCGGGGCGAGTCGCTGGGAGATGCGGGTGAGCCAGTTCCGGCAAGAGGGAAAGCCGCACCGGCTGCTCGTGGTCTCGGATCTCTCGCGGGTCCTCCGCGAAGAGGAACGGACCGCGTGGCAGCGGCTCGTGCGCGTGCTCGGACACGAGATCAACAACTCGCTCGCCCCCATCCAGTCCATCGCGCAGAGCCTTTCGGCCTCGGCCAGGCGACAGTTCGCGCGGACTGCGGCCGCGGAGCGAGAGACCGCTCCGGAGGACGGGGAGCTCGCCGAGGACTTCGTGCAGGGGCTGAACGTGATCTCGAGCCGCTCCGAGGCGCTGAGTCGGTTCCTCTCCTCCTACGCGCGTCTCGCGAGGCTCCCACCGCCGTCGCTCGGCGAGCTCGACGTGGGCGAGTGGGTCGAGCGGGTGGTGGGCCTCGAGACACGGATCCCGATCGAGATCGCTCGCGGACCCGATCTCAAGGTCGCCGCGGATGGGGATCAGCTCGATCAGCTGTTGATCAACCTCGTCGACAACGCCGTGGACGCCGTCGAAGCGACCGACGGAGGCGTTCGCGTGGGTTGGAAGACCTCACGCCGCCAGGTGAACGTGTGGGTGGAGGACGACGGACCCGGTCTCGCCGACACGTCGAACCTCTTCGTCCCGTTCTACACGACCAAGGAGACCGGGTCCGGGATCGGGCTCGTGCTGTGTCGAGAGATCGCGGAAGCGCACCGTGGGTCGCTCACCCTGCGCAACCGGACCGACGCGACCGGGTGCATCGCGAGCCTGACGCTCCCCATGGTAGGCTCGCTCGGCTGACGCCATCCGGCTCCTCGACGACCACTCCGCGCCTCGGTCCGGTCGGCGCGGACGTTCACGCGGGGGCTCCCCGTGAGCTACTGCACGATGATGGTCGACATCCTCATCGTGGCCGGGTGGATCTCGCACCGGAACTCGTACGTGCCCGCCACCGTCAACGTCACGGTGAAGGTGTCGTCGTTGCTCAGGTTGCCGCTGTCGAAGGCTTGCGCGCCGTTCGGCACCGATGTCGAGGTGACGGTGTGCGTGTTCGCGCCGACGTGCACCCAGCCGACCGTTTGACCCGAGTCGATGGTCACGGTGGCGTCGGCGTTGCGGCCGCCCGCCGGATCGACGAACGCGTTGTCCTCGATCTGGAAGTTGACGTCGGCGCCCGTCGGAGGTGGGGGCGGGGGCGGAGCGGGTGGGGGATTCGCGCCACCCCCCACCGGGTCGTCGCTGCCACATGCCGTCAGCCCCAGGGCTCCGACCGCTCCAACGATGACACGCACGAACTCGCGACGTTCCATCGGCCTCTCCTCGTCGACCCGGTTGCACGCAGCCATTGGCCGCCCGAACCATCAACGCTCGGCCCCGGCGGATGGTGCCCGGAAGCCACCCCGCGGGTCGTGCGCGCGCTTCGTCACGTGGACGGGTTCCCGCGATCGAACGGCGACTATCCGACGAAGGCCCACAACAGCTCGCGACTCTTCTCGTCCAGGCGATCGACATCGGCCACGTAGTAGAGGTCGCCCGCGACGTCCCGGATCAAGTAGCCCCCACCCGGCATCTCGCGCGGCCAGTCATCGAGCCGGGTCTGAAACGACCTCGGCCCCTGCCGGGTGGCCACGACCCAGGTGCGGATCTCCACCTCTTCATCGATGGAATCGATGCGCTCGATCTCGAGCACGAAGCCGGCCTCCGCCAGCGCCTTCTCGACCGCGTCGCGCGACGCGGGCTCGAGCGCTCGCACGTCCTGGACGAGCGCGAACTCGTTCTTGTCGTCATCCAGAAGCGCGACGAAGCGCGTCGGCTCCGACCAGGGGAAGCATCGTCGAACCCATACCGGGCGCGTTTCTCCCTCCCGCTCGGCCCACAATTGTCCGTCCGGGCGGCGCTCCAACCGAAGCGCGCGCGCGATGTCGATCTTCGCTTTCATCCGTCCCTCCCTTCCCATCAGGCCAATTCGACCTGCAGCTCGTGAAGTCGTTTGTAGACGCCTTCGCGGATCGCGAGCAGCTCGGCATGCGTGCCCATCTCGACGATGCGTCCGTCTTTGACGACGAACAGTCGCGACGCCTTGTGCAGCGTGGACAGTCGGTGCGCGATCGCGAACGTCGTCCGACCCGCGACGAGTCGATCCATCGCTTCCTGGATCTTGCGCTCGGTCTCCGTATCCACGGCGGACGTCGCTTCGTCGAGGATCAGGATCCGGGGGTCGTTGAGGATCGCGCGCGCGATCGAGATCCGCTGACGTTGCCCACCCGACAGCGTCTGACCACGCTCGCCCACGATCGTGTCGTAGCCCTGCGCGAGCTCGAGCACGAACTCGTGCGCGTTGGCCGCCCTCGCCGCCTCGACCACCTCGTCCAGCCCCGCATCGGGACGTCCGTAGCGGATGTTCTCGAGCACCGTCCCGTGAAACAGATAGGGATCCTGAAGCACCATCCCCACCTGTCGGCGGTAGTGCGTCGTATCGAGTCGGTTCAGATCGACGCCGTCGATCCGGATCTCGCCGCTCGTGGGTTCGTAGAACCTGGCGATCAGGCTGACGATCGTCGTCTTTCCCCCGCCCGAGGGCCCGACGAGCCCGATCATCTCGCCCGGCTCGACGTCGAAGCTCACGCCCTTGAGGACGAGCTGGACGCCGTCGTACCCGAACGTCACGTCCTCGAAACGGACGCGTCCCTGAACCGGGTCCAGCCGCACCGCTTCCGCCACGTCGACGATCTCGGGCTCCGTGTCGAGCACTTCGAAGACGCGGTGCGCCGAGCTCGTCGCCCGATTGATCGTACGCGCCATCTGACCGATCACCTCGATCGGGGCGACGAACATCGTGGTGTAGAGCAGGAACGACACGAACGTCCCCGCGCTCAACGTCGGCGCGCCGTCGTCGAGCAGCCGCGGGATCGCGAACGCCCACACCGCGACCGTCGTCGCGTGTACCGCGAGCATCAGGAGCGGCCAAAACGTCGTCCAGATGTGGTGGATCCGATTGAACTCGTCGGTCACCGCGTAGTTTCGCTCTCGAAACCTCCCTTTCTCTCGTTCCTCCTGTCCGAACGCCTTCACCACCCGCATGCCGGGAATCGTGTCCGACAACACGTCGGTGACGTGCGACCATTTGCGCCACGCGCGCACGAACACCCGGTTGAGCGACTCGCCGTGCCGATAGATCGTGGCGCAGAAGATCGGGACCGGGATCGTCATCACGAGCCCCAGCTTCCAGTCGAGCGTCAACAGCACCGCGCTCAACCCGAGCAGCATGACCGCCGAGAGCGATACGTCGACCACGCCGAACGCGAGGAAATCCCACAGTCGGTCCGTATCCGAGCTCACGCGGGTGATCAGGCTGCCGGTCTTCTTGCGGGCGTAGAACGCCAAGCTCAGACGTTGTAGATGCTCGTAGAGTTCGGTTCGCAGGTCCCGAGCGACCCACTCTCCGAGCACCGACATCATCCTCAGCCGCAGGACCGCGCCCGCCTGCCGGACGACGTAGACGACGGCCATCGCCCCGATGGCGACCCAAGCGATGAGCCCGCCACGCCCGACCGCCATCTCTCCCGCTTGAACCGGTCGCACGACGCGGTCGATCAGGTACCCGGCGAGGTACGGGGGCACCAAGCTCACGGGCGTGATGACCGCCGCGGCCGCGAACCCGATCGTGACCTGACGCCGGTACGGTTTCAGATATCCGAGCAGCCGCCAGATCACGGCCATGCGGTGGCCCGCGACCAGC
>JAKSCH010000193.1 GCA_022360695.1 Gemmatimonadota bacterium | reverse complement strand
CGCCGCCATCGGCCAGGCGCTCGGCGAAGTCGAGCGTCGCCCGGCCCTGGTAGAGCGATGAGTCGATGTGCGCGGCGGAGATGTCCAGGAGCCCCTCCGCCCCCACGACCGCTCCCATGCGCGACAGGATTCGCATCGCGAACTGCGCGCCCGGCCCGTCCGCTCCCTCTAGCAGCGCCCGGTCCCCATCGGTCAGTTTCGTCATCGGTCCACACTTTGCGACCGGAACGAGCCTGGACAAGCCCCGCAGCTCGTTGCATGAGTTTCGCGGTCCCCGGGCGACGGGTCCCGCGCGGCAGCCGAACCTCCAGGAGAGACGCATGAAGATCACGTACTTCATCCCCGGCCCCATGTCCCGCGGTCCGCTCGGACCCGAGGAGCTCGTCCGGCGCGAAGCGTTTCTCAACCAACACGCGTTCGAGGGGACGCTGGTCGAGGTTCGCGAGACGAGCGCCGGGCCGGCGTCGGTCGAGTCGTCGGTGGAGGAGTACCTGTCGGTGCCCGGTCTGATCGAGGCCGCGCCGACGCTGGAGGCGGAGGGGTTCGAGGCGCTCATCATCGGGTGCTTCGGCGACCCCGGGCTCGCGCCGACGCGAGAGCTCGTGGACATCCCGGTGATCGGGCCCGGGCAGGCGGCGGTCCTCGCCGCCGCGCAGCTCGGTCAGAGCGTGGGGATCATCACGGTGGTCGACGAAGTCGTGCCGGCGTTGCGCCGACAGATGCGGTCGCACGGGCTCGACGCGATCGTCACGGACATCCGCGCGGTCGACGTGCCGGTGCTGGAGCTGCGCCAGCGCGCCGACGAGGTGCTCGCGACGCTCGAGACCGAGGCCGAGCGCGGTCTCGCCGCCGGCGCCGACACCTTCGTGCTCGGTTGCATGACGATGGGGTTCCTCGATGTGGCGCGTCTGCTCCAGGAACGGATCGGAGTCCCGGTGATCAACCCGGTGCTCGCGGCGCTCAAGGCCGCCGAGTCGGCGGTGTCGATCGGCGTGTCGTCCTCCCGCGCCTGCTACCCGAAGCCGCGCAAGGCGACCGCGGCCGTCGAGGTGCACTGACCCACGACCGCGGGTCGCGCCGAGCTACGCTTCGACGGGCTCCCAGGCGCCGACCAGGAGCGGTTCCGTGGTCGGTTCGGACGAGCCACCGGCGGGCTCGTCGGACACCGTGCTCTCCTCGAACCAGCGATCGCCGGACACCGGACGCAGCACGAACGCGCTCGCGTCGGATCCGGTGTCGAACGTCATGAGGCCCACCGGGTCGTGTCCCTCCGCGCGCCCCCAGAGCTGATAGGTCCTCCCCTCGGCCGCGCCCGGAAGATCGAAGGCGGCGAGGAGCAGGATCTCGTCGGCGCGGTTCCAGAACAGTCGCACGATCGCGTCGCCGGCCGACGAGGTGAGCGTGGCGGTCCGCGCGTTCTTGCCGACGAACGCCGACAACATCGAGTCGCGCTCGTCTTCGCCGCTCGCGGCGGCCCCCACCTCTTCGAGGATGCGCTCGCGTAGCGATGGAGAGGGGAGCACGGGGGTGACGCCGACCGCGAGCGACGCGCCGAGCTCCCGATAGGCCGCGACCGCGCTTCGGCACATGTAGCACATCTCGAGGTGCGCGTCGAAGGCGGCGCGCTCGTCGGGATCGAGGACGCCGAGCGCGTAGGCCGGCACGTCATCCAACCAGGGGTGCTCGCTCAACGCGGCGGTCCAACGCCCGCGTCCGCGGTCGTCCGGCTCGTCACGCACGTGCGAGCTCGCTGTCGTGGTTCAACGCGTACGCTCCCGTCCTCGACGTGATAGATGCCCGTGGAGGCATCCACTCGCACGGCTCTACGGGACGACGCGCACGTACGCTTCACCGGGACCCGGGCTCAGGGCCGGACGATCCCGACGCCATCTTCGATCGCGAGCGCCGTGCCGAACGGTCGCGACAGCTCGGCGAGACCGTCCAGGATCTCGCGGCCGAGCGCCGCGTCGGTCAGCATGGGGCGCCCACGTACCGGTCTGGGGAGCTCGAATCCGAGCGTGATCGGGTGGAGGCGAATCTCGGCGAGCTCACCGCCCTGGAACTCGACCACGGGCACGACGCTCTCCCAGAATGCCTTTCCGGCCGGGAACGAGCTCGCGCCGGCCGCCTCGATGCGCACATCCTGGAAATGGCCGGGGTGGTCTTCGTGGCCGAGACCGAACGCGGTGTAGTTGTCGTGCGGTTGGAGCTCCACGGTCTCGTTCTGGAAGATGAAGTTCGCGAGCGAGTAGAAGATCGGCTTGCCCCGGTGGATCTCGACCGCGCGCAGCACGTGGGGTCCGTGCCCGATGAACACGTCGGCGCCCGCGTCGACGACGGCCCGCGCCACGTCCACGATGAAGTCGGCCGGGACCTCGCGGGCCCCCTTCCCCTCGTGCGTGTGGCTGGTCACGATCACCCACTGCGCCTGACGGCCCGCCTCTTCGACGACGGCGAGGATATCGGCCAGGTCGCCCGCGTGGGGCACCGTGACGAGACCCGGCTCCGCGCCCTCGGAGAACCGGACCCCGCCGAACACGATCGTCTCCTGACTCGCGTATTGGGGTCGGAAGTACGCCAACGCGCTCCGCAGACCCGCCATGTCGTCCGCAGACAGCGTCACGTGCGTTTCGTACCGGATGGGACTCAGACCCGGACGACCCCGCATGTCGGGACGCTGGTGCCCCGCTCGCATGTGGTCCGCGAACGTCGACGCGATCGAGATCAACGCGACACGTCCGCCGGGCGTGTCCACGTACGCCGGAGCGCGGGCCTCCGCGAGGTTTTCGCCGAACCCGGCCACGGCCAGCCCGGCCGCTTCGGCGTGCTCCTTGGTCCGCCGCGCCCCGCCGGCGCTGAAGTCCATCGTGTGGTTGTTGGCGAGGCTGACCATGTCGAAGCCCCACCACGCGAGCTCCTCGGCCATGCGTGGCTCGGCGCGCATGTACGTACCGCCGCTCGCAGAGGCGGGGATGACGTCGTCCTCGTAGTCGTGAAACAGGACCTCGAGATTCACGAAGGCGGTCGTCGCCTCCTGGACGATCTCGCGGAGCCCCAGGAACTCCGGCTCACGGAACGGGCTCATGGCGCGCGTGATGATCGCATCGCCCGCGAGCGCGATCGTGAAATCGCCGCGGTCGTCCTCGAACGATGACTGTCCGAGCAACGCCGGGGTGCCCGACACGATGCACAACGCGAGGACGGTTTGCGCGCCTGCGCTCAGTCTCGACGAAAGCACTGCTTTTCCGGACCAGTTTGGTAGCACGTATCCTCAATGAGTGGAGGCGTGCGATTTCGATGGAGACCGAAAGCGACTCGCACGACCGGCTTCAAGTCGGATGATGTAGACCAGGTCGAAGACCTTTTCGAGATCAAGCCGAACCGTTGAGAAACCTGCTGACGATCTCATGCGGCGCGGCGCCAAGCCCCAGTTCAGGTTGGGCACGCTGGATCATATAGCTCATTATGAGCGGGCCTAACAGGCCAACGATCAATTGCAGCGGCGGGCCGGACTGAAGCCGACCCGCCTGCTGGTGGTAGACGATGATGCCCACCGCCTTCATGATGGCGCTACGCGGGATAGCCGCCAGTTCGTCAAAGGCCGGATCATTGGGTCGGTTTAGCAGGAAGTCCGCGACGATCGCTCCGTTTCGGTCCAGCAGCCGATCGTAAGCACACACGATGTTCAGAAGGTCCGCCTCGACATCATCGGAAGACGCCAGAGCCGCAATCTCGAACGATTCGGCTTCACGGGCCAAGGCCGCGGCGAACAGCTTACCCTTTCCGCCGAAGCGCCGGAACAGCGTCACTTCGCCAATGCCGGCCCGTTCAGCCACCTTGAGCGTCGTCGCATCGCGGTAGCCTTGCTCGCGCCAGACGCT
>JAKSCH010000152.1 GCA_022360695.1 Gemmatimonadota bacterium | reverse complement strand
GAGGACGTTGACGATGGCCGTCGTGTCCGGGAGCCGCCGCGCGCCGACCACCATCGAGGTCTGGTAGAAGATCTCGAGACACCCGCCGCACGCCGCCGAGATCTCATCGAACTCCGCCTTGATCCAGCGTCGCGCGGCGCCGATGCCACGCGTATCGGAGAGCGTGTCCGACAAGGTGTGTCGCGTCCCGAACCCGGCGAGCCTCCGGATGTCCGCCTCCACCCGCTCGGGGGAGACCGCGGCCACGATGTCCCGCAGAGCGGTCAAGTCGTCGGGGGGGCCGGCCGTTTGCGCGGCGAGCGGTGCGGCGACGAAGAGAGCGGAAGCCGCCACGAGACTGCGTGCGGCCCAACGGGAGCGAAGACGGATCGGATGGCCGAGTCGTGCCACGGTTCCTCCAGCGAGGGTTCCGGGGGGCGAGACCGACGGGGACACGCGTGTCGCGCGCGGGCTCGCGGGTCGGGTTCGAAAAAACCTGCGCGGAGGCCGCTCGTTGCGCCACGCCGTCGTCGCCCCAGAGGTTTCGAGCGGCGACGGGTTCGATTAGAGTCGCGGTTTCGCACGACCCAATGACCCTCGGCGAGCCGTTCGCCGGGCCAAGCGAACGACGGGATCACGTGAGCACGGAACGAATCGGACAGCGCGTATCCAACCTCTACGGGTCGACGCTCCGGGAGGCGTCGGCCGAGGTCGAGATCGAGTCGCACGGACTCCTCCTCCGCGCCGGGTACGTCCGTCAACTGGCGGCCGGCATCTTCTCGTATCTGCCGCTCGCCTGGCGATCGCTGCGGAAGATCGAGCAGATCCTCCGCGAGGAGATGGACCGGATCGACGGTCAGGAGCTCTCGCTCCCGGTCGTGCACCCCGCCGAGCTGTGGCAGGCGAGCGGCCGCTGGTACGACATCGACGCGACGATGGCGCGGTTCACCGATCGGCGCGATCGCGGGATGCTCCTCGCGATGACGCACGAAGAGGCGGTCGCCTTCCACACGGCCACCGAGATCCACTCGTACCGCCAACTGCCGACCATGGTGTGGCAGGTACAGACGAAGTTCCGCGACGAGCTCCGATCGCGGGGCGGTCTGATCCGCGTCCGCGAGTTCCTGATGAAGGACTCGTACTCGCTCGATCGTGATGCCGCGGGGCTCGAGAAGCAGTACGAAGCGCACTACGAGGCGTACGAGCGGATCGGCGCTCGGTGCGGTCTCCCGCTCACGGCCGTGCAGAGCGATGTGGGGATGATGGGTGGGAAGATCGCGCACGAGTTCATGTACGTGACGCCGATCGGCGAGGACGCCTTGGCGCTGTGCGACTCGTGCGGGTACTCGGCGAACCGGGAGGTGGCCGAGTTCGTCCAGGAGCCGGCGCCCGGGGAGCCCGCCGAGCTCGAGCG
Source organism: Gemmatimonadota bacterium (assembly GCA_022360695.1). Classification (GTDB taxonomy): domain Bacteria; phylum Gemmatimonadota; class Gemmatimonadetes; order Palauibacterales; family Palauibacteraceae; genus Palauibacter. Next base: position 733 of record JAKSCH010000152.1, on the reverse strand, counting down.
CGTCCACACGCCGGGCGCCACGACGATCGCCGAGCTCGCCGAGCAGCTCGAGGCCCGCCCTGAAGCCACGGCCAAGATGGTGTTCTACGTCGGGTCGTTCTCGGGCGAGGAGGACGGCGAGCGCATCGAGCGCGTCGTCGCCGCCATCGTCCGTGGCGACCTGGAGGCGAACGCGATCCAGGCGCAGAACCTCTCCGGGGCGCTCGAGCTGCGTCCCGCGAAAGAGGAGGAGATCGCGGCCACCGGTATGGTGCCGGGGTTCGCCTCCCCGGTCGGGATCGATCCCGACGGCGCGGTGTTCGTCGTCGATCGCTGGGTGGCGGAGACGCCGAACCTCATCCTCGGCGCGAACGAGGTCGACTACCACGTGAAGAACGTGTGTTGTGGTCGCGATTACGAGCCGTCCGTCGTGGGCCCGGTCGCGGCGGCCTACGAAGGGGCTCCATGCATCCGGTGCGGCGCGGGTCTACGGATGGCCCGAGGCGTCGAGGTGGGGAACATCTTCCAACTCGGCACGAGGTACACCGAGTCGATGGAGGCGCGGTACACCGATGAAGACGGCGTCGAGCAGCCGATCTGGATGGGGTCCTACGGAATCGGCCTCGGCCGGCTGCTCGCCTGCGTGGCCGAGGAGCACCGCGATGAAGACGGCCTCAAGCTCCCCGTCAGCGTCGCGCCGTACGAGGCGAGCCTCATCGGTCTGGGTCGCGACGACGCGACGCACGAGACGGTG
>JAKSCH010000407.1 GCA_022360695.1 Gemmatimonadota bacterium | reverse complement strand
GGCCGAGCGGCGCGAACGTGCCACCTGCGTCGTCGAGGTTCGCGTCGATGCTCACCAGGAAATCGCCGGCGGGGATCACGCGCTCCACGAACTCGCCGACGTCGCTCGCGAGGAGCTCGGCCTCCGCGGTGCCGGGGAAGGCGATGTACACCGAGTTGCGCGCGCGCGCCGGGACGATGGCGGCGGCCACGTCGCCGGACGTGATGACGACCGTCGGTTTCCCGGCGTCCGCCAGCGTCGGGAACGAGCCCGGGAACGTGGTAGTGAGCAGCTCGTCACCGGCGAGGTTGCCGAACAGGATCTGGCTCCCGCCGAACGCGCTCGTCGTGGTGACGTAGAGATCGGCGATGAAGTCGAACGTGACCCCGTCGTAATTCGCGCCGAGCTGCTTGTCGGTTCCGAACGAAACGATGCGGTCATCGTCCGCCGCGAAGTTGAATTGCTGTAGCGTTCTCGACAGCGAATTCAAGACGATGATATCGGCCTGCGTCGGTGTCCCGCCGTCGTCGGGTCCCGACGCGCTCTCGTTACACCCCGCGAGCGCCGCCGCGACGACGACGTGACATACCCACCTCGAACTCCTCATCTCGTTCTCTCCCGTTGTGAAGGCCCGGATTCCGATTGCGTGTGGGCATGCCCGACGCGATCTACGCGTCGGCTCGGATCCGAAACGTCCGATCCGGGCTCTCGAAAGCTCCGATCGCGCCCGGCCGGTGGCAACCTGCGCCCGGGACCCGCCCCGATGCCCAATCCCAGCTCGAACCGACGTCCGGGCTCGGGGAACAGCTCGACGCGCTCGTACGTCGCATCGAGCGCATTCAGCACCCCGAGCTCGACCTCGGCGCTCAACCCCATGATGTGAAACGTTTGACGGCCGCGGACGTTCAATAGCGCGTACGGCCGGAGATCGTGCGGGCCGAAGATGCTCGTCTTTCTCCGACCCACGAAAACCAGCTCCCCGCGCGCACCGCTTCGGTCGCGGGTGTGCTCGACGGCGAGGCTCCCCGAGAGCGCCGGCTCGTACGGGAGCGAGCTGCGCGCGTCATCCGGAAACGTGATCCGGCTCGATTGCCACGTGGCCTCGCCCGTGAGGCGCCACGCGCCCGCGTACCAGCTTCCGCTCAGCTCGACCCCGACCGCGTCGAGCCGTCCGAGGTTGCGAGGGGTCCAGATCGCGACGACGCTCGGGAGCCACACGATCGGATCGTTCGTCCTGCGGTAGAAGAACGTCGCGCCCGTCCGCCAACCGGGACCGACCCGCCGTATCCCCGCGTCGGCGTCGAGGGCGACCCGCTCGGGGCGCAGGTCCGGATTCGGCCGAGCTCCGACCCCCGGCCGTAGAAACAGATCGGCGAAGGTCGGGAGACGACGCGCCTGCGATCCGCGGATCCGTGCGTCCCACGCACGACCCAGCCGCCACCGCAGCCCGAGAGACGGGGACAACGCCACGCCCTCCCGCGCCGCGTCGACCGCGAGCCCGTGCGAGAGCTCGAGCCGTCGCGCGAGCGACCGGGAGCCCGAGACGCGGAGCGCGGCGGTCCGCCGAACCGTCGACTCGACGCCGTCGCCGCGCACCGTCGCCCACGCCCCCTCCCACGCGACGTCCAGGCCGGCGAGATCGAGCCCCTCCCCCCGCGCGATCAGCTGGTCGGCCTCGAGGTCGTTGTCGCGCGCGTACCGGGGATCCAGAAAGCGATTCGAGCGTCGCGCCCACGACACCGCGCTCCGCGCCCCCGTCCCCGCCTCCCAGCTCGCGGAGAGCGCGAAGCGACGCTCACGCCAGCGCGCGTCATCCCACACGTGGTTTCCCATACGACCCGGCGCCCCGCGCTCCAACCCGTCCGCGCGCGCGATGACGGCGATCGGGAGCGCCGCCAACCGCGCGCGGGCGAGCGCGCTCCACCCCGTCGCGTCGGCGTTGACGCGACGCTCGAGCGGCGCACCAGGCATGATTCGATTCCGAAACAGGTAGTCGTTGCGCGCGCCGGAGAGCCGCCCGAAGAACCCGAACGAGCCCACCTCGGACCGCGCGCCGGCTTCGAGCTCCCCGGCGCGACGCCCGTACGACCCCGTCACCCCGCGCCAACGCAGCCCGGGCGCCGCATCGCGGCTCCGAAGCGCCACCGTGCCCGCGGTGGCCCCGGCCGCCGCCGAGGAGCCGGCACCCACCACGACCTCGGCGGAGGCGAGCGTCGAAGCCGGCAGCATCGAGAGATCCGCCGCCCCCGTGAGCGGGTCGGCCAGCGGGATCCCATCGAGCGTGATCCGTACGTCCTGTGGACGACTCCCCCGGATCGACACGTGCTCCGGCCCTCCGGCCCCCCGACCGCGGACGGTCAGACCGGGGAACGCCCGTAGCCAGTCGCCCAGACCGTCCCCACGGAGCCGAGCGGTCGCTCGATCGAGAAACATCCTGACGTGCTCATCGGACCGAGCGCGGACGAGCGCCCGGAGCTCCGGCAGCTTCACGACGGGCCGGGTGCGGTCGAGCGTGTCGGCCGGGGTCGCCCGGCTCGTGCGGTCCTGGGCGACGAGCCCCGGCGGCGAACCCCAGAACGAGGACAACGCGATCCCGACGCACCATCCGACGGCGCGGCTCATCGGCTCGGAGCGTCCGCTGGAGCCCGAACCCGGACCGGCAACACGAAATGGCCGAGTCCGGCCCGTCGCTCGACGCGGATGTCGCAGCCGTAGGCTTCGCCGAGCGCGTCCGAGGCGAGCACGTCGGTCGGCGCCCCCTGCGCGATGAGCCGACCCTCCGCCATCAGGGCCAGCGTCGAGGCGAAACGACTCGCGAGGTTCACGTCGTGGGTGACGCACAGCGCGCTCACGCCATCGTCGCGCACGAGATCCGCCAACGCCTCGAACGTCCACAGCGCGTGCCCGAGGTCGAGAAACGCGGTCGGCTCGTCGAGCACGAGCACCTCGGGCTCCTGCGCCAACGCGCGAGCCAGCTTGGCGCGCTGACGCTCCCCGCCGGAGAGCTCGGTCAGGGCTCGCTCCTGCAACGAGACGAGATCGGTCCGCGCCAGCGCCGCTTCCACGACCTCGCGATCGCGGGGACCGAGCGACGACCACGGGCCGACGTACGGGCTCCGTCCGAGCTCCACGTATTCCCGAACCGAGAGCGGCACGCCGGGTGGCGCTTCCTGCGAGAGCACCGCGACCCGTCGAGAGAGCGCTCCCCGGTCCCACTCGGCGAGCTCGCGACCCAGAAACCGGACGCTGCCTCGGCTCGGGCGCAGCGCACCCCCGAGCAGCCGGACGACCGTGCTCTTCCCCGCCCCGTTCGGACCGATGATCGCGGTCACGGCCCGTCGCTCCGCGCGTAGCGAGAGATCGTGCACGGCGGGAAGCCCGACGCCGGGATAGGTGAAGCTCACCCCCGTCAGCTCGTATGCCGCGTCAGACATGGCTGCGTCGCAGAAGGACGAGAAAGAGCGGCACGCCGAGGAGCGCGGTGACGACGCCCACGGGTAGCTCGAGGGGTCGGAACGCGGAGCGCGCCACCGCATCGGCGGCGATGAGCGCCACGCCCCCCGCCAGCGCGGCGAGCGGGAGCAGGGCCCGGTGGTCGCTCCCCCACAGCATCCGGACCGCGTGCGGGATCACGAGTCCGATGAAGCCGATCACGCCGGCGGTGCTCACGGCCACGGCGGCCAGCAACGACGCCAGCAGATAAGCGGTACGTTTGACGACTTCGACGCGCGCACCGAGGTACGTGGCCGCCTCCTCGCCGAGCGCGAGCGCGTTGAGGTGTCGCGACAGCGCGAAGGCGATCACACCGGCACCGCCCAGGCTCGCGGCGAGCACCGCCACCGCGCCCCAGCTCGCGCGTTCCAGACTGCCGAACGTCCACAGGACCGCGGATCGCAACGCGTCGGCCTCGGCGACCGAGAGCAGCAGCATCACGAGCGCTCCGAAGAACGCCGCCACCACGACGCCCGCCAGTATGAGCACATGGGTGTCGAGACGCCCGACGGCGAGCGCCACGCGAAAGACGATCGCGATGGCGAGCAACGCGCCCGCCAGCGCGAACAACGCCGGGGCCAGCGGTCCGAGACCGCTCCCGAACAACGTGATCGAGATCACCGCGCCGAGGGCCGCCCCCGACGAGACGCCCAGCAGATACGGCTCCGCCAGCGGGTTTCGAAGCATGGCTTGGAACAGCACGCCGGAGATCGCGAGCGCCGCGCCCGTGAGGGCGCCGGCGAGGACTCGGGGCAACCGCAGCGAGCGCACGATGGCCAGGGACGTCGGGTCGGTCGCATCCCCACGGAGCGCCGCCCACACCTCCGCCGGCGCGATCGGCGCCGCGCCCCACAGGAGCCCGAGTCCCACGGCGCCGACCAGCAGGGCCGTCATGGCGGCCAAGCCGGTGCGGGGGCTCAACCGCGACACGTGGAGACCGACGGCGAGGGGATCGAGAGCTCGAGCTCCGGGTGGATCGCCGTGGCGAGGGCCCCCGCCGCATCGGCCACGCGCGGTCCGAGCCGACTCACCAGATCGCGATCCACGGCCACGATGCGGCCCTCGGCCACGGCCCCCACCTGGGCCCAGCCCGCGCGGGCCGAGAGATCGGGCGGCGCGCCCTCGGGCTCGACCGGCGCGACGACGATATCCGGGTCTCGTCGGATGATGGCCTCGAGACTCACGCGGGGAGCGCTCGCGTCCAGATCGCCGAAGACGTTCACGGCGCCCGCGATCGTCAACAGCGAGTCGATGAAGCTCCCCCGCCCGAGCGTCATGGGCGGCTCCCCCCAGACGTCGTAGTAGGCGCGCGGGCGGTCGAGCTCCCGCGTGGCCGACGAGACGGTCGCCAGCCCCTCCCGGACGCCCGCGATCAGCGCCCGGGCGCTCGCCTCGCAGCCGACGGCCTCCCCGAGGACCGTGATCGTGTTCTCGAGATCGGCCAGCGTGTCATGCTCGACGGGGAGCAGACGCACGCCGAGCGCAGCCAGCCGATCGGCGGACTCCGCGTTCGACGGCCCGGCGTAGAGCACGACCAAGTCCGGCTCGAGCGCCAGCACGGCTTCGATGGACGGCCGGATCCCGTCGCCCACGTCCGCGACCTCACGGGCAGCCTCGGGGTGGACGCCCCACCGCGTCCGGCCGACCACGATGTCGCCGGCTCCCAGGGCGAAGAGGATCTCGGTGGCGGCCGGCAGGAGCGACACCACGCGCGTCGCGACCACCGTCTCGGTCGAGTCGTCGGACGCCGGCGCGGGCGCGCACGCCAGGGGCAGGGCGACCGAGAGCGCGGTCGCGCGGACGAAGAGCTTCGTGCTGTTTGCGTTCAATCCCCCGCTCCTGGACGAACGGGGGTGAGCCTGGACGGCTCGATCGGCGCGCTGCCGGCCCCGCTCTTCCCGCGAAGAGCCTCGAAGGGGCATGGACGAGCACGTCTCCTGGCTCGAGGTACACGTCGCACAGCCTTCCGGGAATGACCCGTGGCGATCGTGCGGCGCGTCGCACCGTCAGGTGCCGAGACCTCTCACAGTGGCGGGGCCGCGTCGGACTTTCACCGACTTCCGTTTGCCCAGTCCATGTCGGTTGTGACTACGAGCGCCACGATCGCGGGTCGTGTCGCTCCTCGCAAGGTCGGGGCGTTGAAAGGGGTGCTACGGGCTAGGGGTCGAAACGACCGAAGTCTTCCGGGTCCAGACGCTTCAGATAGTCGCGGAGCGGCTCATCCGAGGCCTCGGGCTCGCCGAACACCGAGTCGCCCACGGGCGCCGCCTCGGCGTCGAACCCGTCGGGCTCGTCGTCGAAGCTGGCCTCCTCGACATCGAGCGCGGAGATCTCGAGCAGGCCCTCGTCCGCGTAGATGGGAGCCTCCGCGCGGAGCGCGAGCGCGATGCTGTCGCTCGGACGGGAATCGATCGAGATGTACTCGCCGTCCTGGTGGAAGACCAACGAGGCGAAGTACGTATTGTCGACCACCTTCGTGATGAGCACCCGGACGAGCGCGCTCCCGAGCCCGCGGACGACCGCGGTGAAGAGGTCGTGCGTGAGGGGCCGCGCGAAGTGGATCCCGGCCAGCTCCATCGCGATCGCGGACGCCTCGCCCGGACCGATCCAGATCGGCAGCAAACGCTCGCCATCCTTCTCCTTGAGGATGACGACGGGCGTGCTCGACGACTTGTCCAGACCCAGGCTCGCTACCGTGACCTCCTGCATCCCCGGCTCCATCACGTGGGCGCGCCTCCCCGCGCGCGGTCTCTCGAACGCCTTCCGGCGGGCGAGCGTTGCAGGTCCTTTGCCACGTTCGATCGAGAGGACCCGGAGACCCCCCCGGCGGCGCTCCCGCCGGCGACCGGCCCTCGGGCCCTCCCCATCCACGGCCGCAGATCGCGCGGCCCAATGGCGATTTCCTGCATTCGCGCGGTGGCTCGGATCACTCGTCTCATCCGTGGAGCTTCTCGCGTCAACCTGTCAGCTCTTCGGCGCGGTCGGTCGCTTCCCACGTGAAGCCGCCGTCCTCGGGCACGCGGCCAAAATGTCCGTACGCGGCCGTCCGCCGATAGATGGGTCGCCGGAGTCCGAGCCGCTCGATGATCGCGGCCGGCCGGAGATCGAACACCTCGCGTACCCGCGCGGCGAGGGCGTGATCGGGCTCGCTACCCGTGCCGTACGTGTCGACCATGACGCTGACCGGCTCGGCCACGCCGATCGCATAGGCGATCTGTACCTGCGCCCGATCCGCCAGCCCGGCCGCCACCAGGTTCTTGGCGATCCACCGCGCGGCATACGTCGCCGAACGGTCGACTTTCGATGGATCCTTACCCGAGAACGCTCCACCACCGTGACTCCCGACGCCACCGTACGTGTCGACGATGATCTTTCGACCCGTGAGCCCGCAGTCCCCCTGAGGCCCCCCGATCTCGAAGCGGCCCGTAGGGTTGATGTGATAGGTGATGTCGGTCGGATCGTACATCGCCTCCGGTAGGACCGGCGCGATGACCTTCGCGATCACCTCCTCGCGGATCTCTTCGTTGGACGGCTCCGGATCGTGCTGTGTGGAGACCACGACGGTCGTGATCCGCTTTGGAGCGCCGCCTTCGTACTCGACGCTGACTTGAGACTTGCCGTCGGGCCGGAGCCACGGGATCTCATCGGTCTTGCGTGCCTCGGCGAGCCGTCGGGTCAGCCCGTGCGCCAACGTGATCGGCAGAGGCATCAAGGCCTCGGTCTCGTTCGTCGCGTAGCCGAACATCATCCCTTGATCCCCGGCACCACCCGTGTCGACGCCCATCGCGATATCGGCCGACTGCTGATCGATCGACGTCATGACGGCGCAACGATCCCACGAGATCCCGTGCGCCCCTTCGTTGTATCCGATATCGCGCAGCACGTCGCGCGCGATCGTCGGGATATCCGCGTACGCGGAGGTGGTGATCTCGCCGGCCACCATCACGAGCCCCGTCGTGACCAACGTCTCACACGCCACTCGGCCCGCCGCATCCTCGGCCAGGATCGCATCGAGCACGGCGTCCGAGACCTGATCCGCGACTTTGTCCGGATGCCCCTCGGTCACGGACTCCGAAGAGAAAGGTTGTGTTCCGTTATTCAAGCTCATCTCCAAGTCGCGCGCCGAGAGGGCGCGCACGGCGAAGCGTTCTCTCGTCTCACGGCGCGGCGAGAATAGTCTCTGCAAGCCGCGTGCGCGACTCGACTTCCGGGTGTGGTCAGCCCGAGAGGGACGACGTCTCGAAGAGGCTCGAGTCCGACAGGACGTCGCGGATGCGTCCGCGGAGCCCGCCCACCTGTTCCCGATCCGCCACATCGCCGCACGCGGTAGCGAGGTCGGCGACCGTGAGCTGGCGGATCAGGTCTCGAACCTCGGGGATCGACCGAGGTGCGAGACTGAAGTCGCGATACCCGAGACCGAGCAGCACGCCGAGGCCCACGGGGTCGGCAGCGAGGTCCCCGCACATCCCGACGTCGAGCTCCGCATCCGAAGCCGACTCGATCACGCGCGCGTACATCCGCACCATCGCCGGGTGCAGCGGATCCGCGAGGTGCTGGAGTCGTGCGTTGCCACGATCGACCGCGAGGGAGTACTGCGTCAGGTCGTTGGTCCCGAGACTGATGAAGTCGAGGTGACGACCGACCACGTCCAGTGTGTCCGCCAGCGCCGGGGTCTCGACCATCACGCCGAGAGGGACGCGACGGTCGGTACCGGTGTCTTCCACCACCTCCTCGAGCAGCGCCCGCGTCCGCAGAATCTCCTCCTCGGAGGTCACGAACGGGATCAACAGTCGCATACGTCGCTCGATGCCGCCGGCCCGGATCGCGGCCTGGAGTTGATTGCGGAACAGGTCCGGCAAATCGAGACACACCCGAATGGCGCGCCAGCCCAGGTACGGGTTCTCCTCCGGCGGCATGTCCAGGAACAGCGGGAACTTGTCTCCGCCGATGTCGAACGTGCGTAACGTCACGCGGTGATCCGGGAATCCGTCGATCACCTGCCGGTAGGCATCGTACTGCTCTTCCTCACTCGGGATCACGCGACGACCGATCACGAGGAACTCGGAGCGAAACAGCCCGACGCCCTCCGCGCCGACGCGGCGCGCCGCGGCGACATCGTGGGGTTGATCGATGTTCGCGCGTAGGAACACGCGCTGGCCATCGATCGTGTGCACGGGGGTCGGTTCGTGCAACCGCTCGTCCCGATCGAGCTCGGACAGGCGACGCGCCATCTTGCGGTGCGCGTCCACCTCCCGCTCGCTCGGATCCACGATCAGCCGGCCCGTGCCGCCATCGACGAGCAGTCGGTGTCCATCCTCGATGCGCGCGAGCTCCGACCCGACGCCGACCACGGCGGGGATCCCGAGCGAGCGCGCCAACACCGCGCTATGGGCGGTGCGCGAACCGACGGCGCTGACCAGACCCAGCGCGATCGCCGGGTCCAGACGTACGGCCAAGCTCGGCGTGAGATCCTCGAACACGAGCACGGAGGGCTCGGTCGGGAGCGACAACGGGTCCTCCTCGTGGCCGGCCAACCGGGCCAGCACGCGAAACCGGATGTCCTGGAGATCCGCGAGTCGGTCGACGATGATGAGGTGTGCCGCGTCCAGGATCGCGATCCGGAGCTCGGTGAGACGCCAGTCGAACGCACGCTCGGCCGACAGGAGATTCTCGCGGACGTACCGCACCGTCCCGTCGATCAGATCCGGGTCGTCGAGCATCAGGATCTGCGGGTCGAAGATGTTGGCCTCGACCTCGCCCAACGCCGCCGCGGCCCGCTCGCGGGTCTCGCGGACGCGCTCGCGCGCCCAAACCCGGGCCTCCTCGAACCGCTCGATCTCCGACGAGATCTCGGAGGGCTCGATGGTCCGGTGCGGGGGTGGCGCGACCCGCCAACGCACCCGACGCGCTTCGCCCAGGGCGCGCCCCGGCGACGCGCCGATGCCGAGGATCACCTCGGTCATCGGGTCGGTCTCCGCGTCATGCGAGGCTCTCGTCCAGCTCTTCTCCGAACCCGGACCGGACCAGCTCGACGAGCGCGTCGACGGCCGCTTCTCCATCGACCCCCACCGCTCGGATGCGGATCTCGGCGCCCGCCGCCGCGGCCAACATCATCACGCCCATGATACTCTTTCCGTTGACTTCGATCGCATCTTTCTCGACCCACACCTCGGCTTCGAAGCGGCCCGCCACCTTGACGAACTCCGCCGCCGGACGCGCATGCAGTCCGAGTCGATTCCGTATCGTCGCCACCCGCGCGTGCTCGGCGCTCATAGCAGCATCGCTCCGATGAGCGCGGCGATGGCGAGCCCGCCCACGCGCTTCGGCACAAGATAGCCCCCCAGACCGACCAGGGCGGCGGCGAGCCCGATCCGCACGGCGTCCTGCGCGCCCGGGAGCCGCGCGACCAGAAGCGCGCCGACGATCCCCATGAGCGCTTGGTTGATCACGACCAGGGTACGCGCGACCCGGTTCACCGGGAGCGACTTGAGCGTGGCGCCCACGCGGAGCCCCTCGCGCCAGCCGAGTCGCAAGCCCCAGCACCGGAGTCCGATGTGGCCGACGTTGTAGCCGATGAGGAAGACGAGCGTCGCGGCGACGACCGGCACGCCCGACAGGAACAGCGTCCCCGCGACGAGGATACAGAAGGGTCGCCACCCGGCCCAGATCGCCTGGTCGCCGAGCGCCCCCAACGGCGCCTGCAGGGCCGTCCGGAAACGCGCCCGCGTCTCGGGGTCCACGCCGTCCGCCTCGATCCGCGCCAGCGCACCGACGGCGATCGGCGTCAAGTACGGGTGCGCGTTGAACTCGGCTGCGTGCGCTTCCAGGCTCCGTCGTAGACCTCGCGAATCCTCCGAGTACACACCCTCCAGCAACGGGGCGAGCGCGTACGCCAACCCGCCGCCGATCAGCGTTCGATAGTTCCACGATCCCTGCACGGCGAACGTCCGCACGAGGGCCCGCGTGAAACGCGCCGGACCGAGGCTCACCCGAGCCACCAAGCCAGCACCGCGCCGACGCCGGCGCCTCCCAGGACGATGGGCCAACCGTTCCGGCGAGCGCCCAGCGCGCGCGCGCCGACGCCGGTGAGACCGGCGATCCCGACCGCCGCCAGAAGACTCGTCGAGCTCGCGCTCGCAGCGGTGCCGACATCGAGCTCGGCGAGAACCCGCACCCCGAGAACCGCGGGAACGAGCAACGTGGCCACGAGCGCCGCCGCCCGCGTCGCGTCGAACCCGAGACACGCGAGATGTCGGCGCCCCAGCTCGGTCGGAGATCCCCCCAGCGCGCCCGGATCCGCCACGAGTCGGGCGTTGAGCCGACGCGCCACTCCAATCGAGTGCATCCCGATCCACCCCACCGTCCACCCGACCAGCACCGATCCGGACAGGACCGCCGTCGACGCGCCGCCCGCCGAGGCCACGGTCGCACCCGCGATCAGGGCCGCGGGACCCGCCTCCGGATAGCGAGCGGCGCCGTACGGCGGGTGACGCGAGAACAGGAGCTCCAGCCACAGACCTACGACGAAGCCCGAG
>JAKSCH010000071.1 GCA_022360695.1 Gemmatimonadota bacterium | reverse complement strand
GCTCGGGCCCGATGAGGTTTTGTCCGCCCTCGCCGCGCGTGAACGAGAAGTACGCCGCCTCGGCACCCCAGCCGCGCGCCAGCGTCGCGAGGAGCGAGGTGTCCTCATCGTCGGGGTGCGCCGCGACGACGAGCACGCGCTTGACCCCATCGAGCTGACGGAGCAGAAGCCCCGCTTCCACCGCGCCCGGTTCGCGTGATCCCTGTGCGTGGCTGGAGGTCGCCGTCGATAGCGCGGCACCCACCGTGACCAGAAAAGCGGCGACGACTCGCATCATTCGCGAGAAGCTACCGGGGGTCCGGATCCGGGGACAGCGGACTACGTCGCGGGCGAAGACGTCTCCGCCGCTCGTGACGTCGCTTCTCGCGCGGCCGCGCTCCGCCGCCGCCACCAGAGCCACAGGACGAGCAGCACGGCGAGCGCCACCGCGAGCCAGGGGAGTCGCTCGAGGGCCGCCGCCATCCCCCAGCCGGAGGCCGTGAACAGGATGGCGCCCGGGATGATCCCGATGGCGGTCGTCCAGATGAACCGCCACCGAGTGATCGGGGTGAGTCCCGCGCCCCAGTTGAGCGGGGTGAACGCGATCAGCGGCATGAACCGGGCGAGAAGGAGCCCGCCCCAGCCCGCGCTCATCACGAGGTCGTCGGCTTTCGCGATGGCCGACTCGCCGAGCAGCCGGGTGGCCGCGGGTCGTCCCAACCGACGCGCCAGCTCGAAGCTGACCATCGCGCCGAGCATCGAGCCGATCCACGTGATCGCGATCCCCGGGCCGGGTCCGAAGATCGCGCCGTTGATCATCGCCGGTGCCTCGGCGGGGATCGGCAAGATCGCGACCGTCGCCATCAGCAACGGCGCGATGACATAGGCCCACGGCCCGATCGCCCGCAGCCAATCTCCGATGTCGTAGAACACCTGCTCCAACGATCCGCTCTCCCCGGGCCCGGGCGCCCGCGTCGAGGTGACGATCGACCCGTCGACGTCGTCCATCTTGTCTACGGAGCGGCTCCGGATAAAGTGGCGGAGCCTTGCCGCTCCTCGACAGCGCCGGTACACTCGCCGCTGTTGAGACAGCGTCTCAACGGCGGACCCGAGATACGCGATGATAGGGATAGATCGATGCACCCAGTCCTCCTCGCCGCGCTGATCAGCGCCGGCGGACCGTCGTCCGACGTATGGGTCGAGCGAGAGGCGGTCCTGATGGGCACACGCCTCATGGTGCGAATCGAGGCCCCCTCCGAGGCGGCGGCGGGCTCGATCATCGATCGCGTGTTCGCCCGCGTCGCCGAGCTCGAGTCGCGGTGGACCACCGGGACCTCCGGTTCCGAGCTGTTCGCGCTCCGGGAGGCCGAGCCCGGGTCCGCGGTGCCGCTCTCGGACGACACGTACGAGCTGCTCGCCACGGCCTGGTCGTGGGCCGACCGGACGGACGGCGCGTTCGAGCCCACCGTCGGGCCGCTCGTCGATGTCTGGGGCGCCGGAGACGACGGGCGCGTGCCCGATGACGTGGTGGTCGATCGAGCGCTCGCGTCTGTCGGCCGCCGGTGCTTCGACCTCAGCCCGAGCTCGCGGGCGATCTCGCGACACTGTCCGGACGCATGGATCGACGGGGGCGGTCTCGGGAAGGGGGCCGCGCTCGGCGCGATCGCGACGGTGCTCGAAGACGCCGGCGTGGCGCGCGCGCGCGTCGATTTCGGGGGGCAGGTGCTGATCCTGGGTCGCGGGGACGACGCGAGCATGGTCGACATCGCGGATCCGCGAGACCGCGAGCGACCCGCGTTTCGCTGGCCCGATGTCGCCGGCTCGATCGCGACGTCCGCGCAAGACGAGCGTACCTTCGCGATCGATGGAGACGCGTACGGACGCGTGATCGATCCGCGATCCGGCGCCCCGGTCGAGCCGTGGGGAAGCGTGACGGTTCGGTCCGACGATCCCGTGGAGGCCGATGCGCTGGCGACGGCCCTGCTCGTGATGGGGCCGGAGGATGGGATTCGTTGGATGGCCGCTCGTCCCGAGGTCGAGGCTGTCCTCCTCGTCGTGTCCGGAGGGACGATCGTAGCGTGCGGACGCGAGTCGCTCGTGCGGGCGCTCGCACCGATGCACGCCGGGGCCACGCGCTCCGATCGGCCCCTGATCAGCCCCGATCTCCGAGCCTGCCCGGGATCTTCACGCTCCGAGTGACGTCCGGAGCGTCGCGCCGCGCCGGCGTTGACACGCCCGGCCGGTTGGGGGACGTTGGCGCGCACCGACCGCCCGAGCCCCCGCGCACACGATCGTCGCTCTCGAACGCAACCGAGCCTCGCGCCGCCTTCTTCTCGTCCTCCTCGTCTCCCTGACGACGAGCGGCGCGCCGGGTCGTGTCACCGCACAGCTTTCTCGCGGCGCCGTGGTCCAGCCGGTCGGCGACGTGCGGGCGGGCGACCTGTTCGTCGGGGTCGGGGTTCGACACGAGCTCGGCGTTCGGTTCCCCCTGTCGGGGCTGGCCGGCGACCGGACCGCGCTCGGCGACCTGCGGCTCGGGCTCGGGCTCGGACCGCGCGCGGTGCTCGAGATCCGCGGGCCGATCCGTCAGACCCTCGCGATCGACGAGCGCGGGATCGCGTCGGTTCCGCTGGATGGGGACGCGTCCGACGGGCGGGCGGCAGATGCGGGCGACTTCGAGCTCTCGGTCTCGTTCCTGCCGATCGGCGACGAGCGCGGGCTCGCCGCCGGGGGACATCTGGCCGTCAAGCTCCCCAATACGGACGAGTCGAAGGGGATCGGGCCGAACACGACCGACGTGACGCTCGCCGCGTTGTTGGCGTGGGGCGCGGATCGATGGCGCGCCACCGGGTGGATCGGCGTGGGGATCCTGGAGGCGCCGCTCGAGTCGTTCGAGCAGAACGACGTGCTCGCCTTCGCGTTCGAATGGAGCTGGGATCCGCATGAGCGGCTCCGACTCGCCGTCGGTGCGCGAGGTCGCGCGAGCACGCGCGATCTCGTGCCGCTCGGGACCGAGGACGCGGGCGAAGCCGTGCTCCGCGCGGAGCTCGCCGTCGGTCGGGCACGATTCGATCTCGGGCTGGGGCACGGGCTGGTTCGCGACAGCGGCGACTGGCGGGCCGAGCTCGGCGTCGGTTGGTCGCTTGCTCGCGGTCGGAGCCACGGACATCGTGGGCCTGCGCGCGCTCACCCCGTGCCGCGCACGCCAACCCGGCTCCGGAGCATGACGCCACGATGAGCGAATCACGGATTCGCGAGCTCTCGACCGAGCGCGCGGGACGGATCTCGCGGCTCGCGTTCGACGAGATGGTTCGCGCGTTCTACGCCGCCGACGCCACCCTCATGCCGTCGGGTGAGGGGACGGTCCGCGGGATCGATGCGATCGCCGCGTTCTGGCGATCGACCCCGGAGAACGGGCTCGTCTCGTTGACGCTCGAGACCCGTGAGGTCCAGGTCTCGGGCGACCTCGCGTTCGAGATCGGCCACTTCGATCGAACGCTACGACCACGCCACGGCCCGCCGTTTCAGGAGAGCGGGAAGTACGTAGTGATCTACCGCCGTGCCGCGGAGGACGACTGGCGCGCGGTCGCGGAGATGTTCAACAGCGACGCGCGCCGATAGCCACGAGCGTAGAGGACGCCGCCGCCCCCGACAGGAGGAAGCGATGAGCGATGTGAAGACCCGTCACATCCGATGGGACGACATGGAGTACGAGCCGGTGACCGATCGAATCCGACGTCGTCTCGTGACCGGCGACCGCGCCATGATCGCGCAGGTGTTTCTGGAGGAGGGGGCCGTGGTCCCCACGCATTCGCACGAGAACGAGCAGTTCACGTACATCCTCGAGGGCGCGCTCCGGTTTTGGCTGGGGGAGGACGGGAGCGAGGAGCTCGTGGTCCGATCCGGGGAGGTCCTCCATATTCCGTCGCACGTCCCGCACAAGGCCGAGGCGCTCGAGGACACGCTGGACGTCGACGTCTTCTGCCCGCCGCGGCAGGATTGGCTCGATGGGACGGACAGCTACTTCCACCAGGCCGACGACTGATGGACCTCGGTCTCCGGGGCCGCGTCGCGCTCGTCGCGGCTTCGTCCAAGGGCTTGGGTCGAGCGTGCGCCGAGGAGCTCGCGGCGGAAGGGGCGCACGTCGTCATGTGCGCGCGTAGCGGCGCGACCCTGTCGGAGGCGGCCGAGGCCGTCGACGCGGCGGGCGACGGGGACGTGCTGGCGCTCGAGACCGATCTGACGGATCCGTCGGCGATCGATGCCTTGACGTCGGCCGCCCTCGATCGATTCGGCCACGTCGACGTGCTGGTCAACAACGCGGGCGGGCCGCCGCCCGGGACGTTCGAAGAGCACGACGCGGAAGCGTGGACCGACGCCGTGCGTCTCAATCTCGAGAGCGCGCTCCAGCTCACGCGCGCGGTCCTCCCGGGGATGAAGAGCCGCGGCTGGGGGCGGATCGTCAACATCACCTCGGTGGCCGTGAAGGAGCCGGTCGACGGTCTGATCCTCTCCAACAGCGTCCGGGCGGCGGTGACGGGCTGGGCCCGCACGCTCGCCAACGAGGTCGCCGAGCACGGGATCACGGTGAACAACGCGCTCCCGGGCTTCACCCGCACCGAGCGGCTCGAGCGGCTGGCGGAATCGCAAGCGGCGGCGCGCGGCGTGTCGCGCGCGGAGATCGAGCGCGACTGGAACGCGGCCATCCCGGCGGGTCGGGTGGGGGAGCCCCGCGAGTTCGCGGCGGTCGTGACGTTTCTCGCGTCGGAGCGCGCGAGCTACGTCAACGGCGTCTCGGTGACCGTGGACGGCGGAAGGACGCGGGCGTTGCTCTAGACGCCCGCGCCCTCCCACCCCCCAAAGCGGGAAAGTGGGTCGGCTAGTTCCTCGTCAGCGTCATCGTGATCGCGTTGGGACTGCCGCCGCAGCCATCCTCGACGACATCCATCGAACCGCTCGCCGTGGCGCCGCCCGCGTCGATGATCGCGCTCCCCGTGAACGATCCGCCGCACCCCATGTCGCCGATCTCGTACGTCATGTCGAGCGACGCCTCCGCGCCCACCAGGAGACCGGTGAACTCGCCGTCGATGACCAGGGGGTCGGTCAGCGCCATCGTCCCGGTGATC
>JAKSCH010000432.1 GCA_022360695.1 Gemmatimonadota bacterium | reverse complement strand
CCGCTCACCGAGGAGCGACGGAAGGAGATGGTGAAGGTGCTGCACCGGATCGCGGAAGAGGGGAAGGTCTCGATCCGGCACGCTCGGCACGAAGCTCGAGACAGGCTGATCAAGATGCAGAAGGAGGGCGAGATCGGTGAAGACGTCTGCCACCGAACGATGGATGAGGTGCAGGAGTACACCGATGCCCACGTGTCCAAGATCGACGAGCTGCTGCGCAAGAAGGAAGAGGAGGTGATGGAGGTTTGAGGCGTCGATCGAACGTCCGGGCGGCCACGAGGGCCTACGTACAAGGCCGCGACCGGGTCTGGGATCCCCGCGCGAAGCTCGACGCTCAGGACGGGTCGCCGGCCGGCTCGACGCCGCCCGCGGAGGAGCTCTCGGTGGAGTTCGGCACCATCCCGGAGGCACCTCGCTTCGGCGTGGACGTCGCGGAGCACCTGGATTTTCGTCGCGGACCCGCCGCCTGGCGCGACCGTGAGCGCGGAGGGCCGACCGACGGCTGAGCGCCGCCCCCCCGCCAGCCTCGAGACCCGTCTTCGCGGCGCCCTCGCCGCGGATCCGACGCTGCTGCCGCCCGGGCGCGTGCTCGTCGCCGTGTCGGGCGGTCCCGACTCGACCGCCCTTCTGCACCTCCTGCTGGCGCTTCGGTCCGAGCTCGACCTGGAGCTGCGGGCGGCGCACTTCGACCACGGAGCGCGCGCAGCCAGCCGCGAAGAGTCCGCGCTCGTGGCGGACGCGTGTGGAGCGTTGGACATCCCCTGCGTGGTCCGACGGGCGGACCGCCCGTTGCGAACGCAGGAGGAGTTCCGCGACGCGCGATATGCGTTCCTGCATCGCGAGGCGGAACGAGCCGGCGCGCGTCGGATCGCGGTCGCGCACCACCGGCGCGACAGCGAAGAGACGGTGCTCACGAACCTGCTCCGCGGGACCGGTTGGCGAGGACTCACGGGAATCCCCGCGCGAAGAGGGCGGATCGTCCGCCCGTTGCTCGAGTTCGAGCCCGCGGAGCTCCGGAGCTACTTGAGGGCCAGGGGCATCCGGTGGCTCGAGGATCCGAGCAATCACGATCGGACGTACACGCGAGCGCGTCTGCGCGACGTGTTGCTCCCGACGTTACGAGCCGCGGGTTGGACGGAGGAGGCGGGACGCGAGCTCGCGCGTTGCGCGGAGATCGCCGAGCGGGGGCTCGATGCTCGCGCGACCCGGCTGCTCGAGCGCGCGCGGGTGAGAACCCCGCAAGCCCATGACGGCGCACAAATTGCTCGCTCCGTAGCCCTGGACTATGATCGTGTCGATTTGGCGTGGATGGTCCGAATCGTCGCGCGGGGCCTGGGCTTTCGGCTCAGCCGTCGGGCGACCCGGGCGAGCGTCGACTTCATCCGGACCGCGGCGAGCGGTCGGGGCGTCGAGCTCGGCGGTGGACTCCGCGCTGCGCGCGAATTCGATCGGATCGTGATCGCCCCCGGACGAGTGGTCGGGGAGGATCGCGAGTTGTCGATCGCGGCAACGGTCGATGGGGTAGGGAGAGTGGTGCTCGACGGTCGCCGGTTCGACGTGGAGTGGGGGGAGACGGTCGACGGGGCCGCGTGGACGGCTTCGTTTCCCCGATCCGCGTTGACGTTCCCGCTTCGGGTACGGGCGCCGAGGCCTGGGGACCGGATCCGGACCGAGGCGGGCACGCGAAAGATCAAGAAGCTGTTGAACGAGCGTCGCGTCCCACGATCGGAGCGACCGCGAGTGCCCGTCGTGGTGGGCGCAGACCGCGTCGTGCTATGGGTAGCCGGACACTCGATCGCGGTCCCGGGGCGCAGCGCGGCGAGCCGCGACGAGGAGTCGTTTGCGATTGGAATCGGCGAGCACTGACCGGACCTCGACCTCGTTCGGGGATCTGGAGACGGCGGAGCGCGATTTCCCCGCGTATACCGGTGGTCGCGACCTGCGGAGGATCGTCTACTCCGCGGACGACATCGCGCGGCGGGTAGCGCGGATGGGTGCCGCGATCACCGACGCGTATCCCCCCGGCGACGACCTGTTACTGCTGGGCCTCTTGAAGGGGTCGTTCGTCTTCATGAGCGATCTCGTGCGACACGTCCGACGACCGCTCCAGGTCGACTTCCTCGTGGCTTCAAGCTACGGCAGCGGCACGACCTCTTCGGGCGACGTCAACCTCCTCTACGACCCCAAGGCTCCGATGGAGGGGCGTCACCTGCTCATCGTCGAGGACATCGTCGACAGTGGAACGACGCTCAACCGTTTGTGTACCGCGTTGGCCGCTCGCAACCCGGCTTCGCTCGAGATCTGCGCCTTGCTTCACAAGCACCTGGCCGAGAGTCTCGAGTGGGAGCCGCGTTGGGTCGGCTTCGATGCACCCAATGAGTTCCTCGTGGGGTATGGCTTGGATCACGCGGAGGATTTCCGACATCTTCCGTTCATAGCGAGCCTGCCGACCTGAGTCGGGAAGGATCTGATGCGACAAGATTCGCCGCAGCCGCCGGACAAGAACGACCCCTCGGGTCGGATGAATCGAGTGCTTCGGACGGCCTCGTTCTGGGCGCTGCTCGTTCTCATACCGGTCGCGATACTCCAGTTCATGGACGCCGGCCGGGGACAACAGGAAAAGCTGACCTACACGGACTTCTGGCAGCAGCTCCAGGCCGGCAACGTGCAATCGATCGAGGTCCGCCAGGGCACCGGCGAGGTCGAAGGACAGCTCGTGAACCCGATCACGCGCGAGCAGGCCGAGATCGGCCGCTTCCACGTCCTGCTCCCCGCGCGTGAGCTGGGCGAGGAGCTCGAGAACGAGCTTCGCGCGCGCAACGTAGAGATCGAGACGCTCCCCACGGGCAACAACTGGGTGAACATCCTGATCTCGATCCTGCCCTGGATCCTGATCATCGGGCTGTGGCTGTTCGTGTTCCGGCAGATGCAGGCGGGCGGGTCTCGCGCGTTCAGCTTCGGCAAATCCAAGGCGCGGCTCCTGAGCGGCGATACGCCCAAGGTCACGTTTGCGGATGTCGCCGGTTGCGACGAGGCGAAAACCGAGCTCGAAGAGATCATCGAGTTCCTGAAGGACCCGCAGAAGTTCTCTCGTCTCGGCGGACGACTGCCGAAGGGCGCGCTGCTGGTCGGGCCGCCCGGGACCGGTAAGACGCTGCTCGCGCGAGCGGTCGCGGGTGAGGCGGGACGCCCGTTCTTCTCGATGTCGGGCTCCGACTTCGTCGAGATGTTCGTCGGCGTGGGCGCCAGCCGGGTCCGGGACCTGTTCGAGCAGGGGAAGGCGCACGCCCCGTGCATCATCTTCATCGACGAGATCGATGCCGTCGGTCGTCACCGTGGGGCCGGTCTGGGCGGCGGTCACGACGAGCGCGAGCAAACGCTCAACCAGCTGCTCGTCGAGATGGATGGATTCGAGTCGAACGAAGGGGTG
>JAKSCH010000506.1 GCA_022360695.1 Gemmatimonadota bacterium | reverse complement strand
GCTCACCGATCAACAGGTTGTAGTTCTTGCGAAGGAACGTGACGATGGCGGAGTCGAGCTCGTCGCCCCCAACCCGGATCGACGTGTTCGACACGATGCCCGACAGCGCGATGACGGCGATCTCGGTCGTGCCACCACCGATATCGATCACCATGTTGCCCGTCGGCGTCTCGACGGGGAGCCCGACGCCGATGGCCGCGGCCATCGGTTCGGACACCATGTACACTTCCTTGGCGCCGGCGGCGTGCGCGCTCGAACGAACGGCGCGGCGCTCGAGCTCGGTGATCCCCGATGGAACGCCGACCACGATCAGCGGTCGGATCTTGAAGAAGCGGTTCGCGGTCACTTCCTTGAGGAAGTACCGCAGCATGATCTCCGTGATGTCGACATCGGCGATGACGCCATCCTTGAGCGGGCGCACCGCCTCGATGCCGCTCGGCGTACGACCCAGCATGCGCTTCGCGCCGAGACCGATCCCCTCGATCCGACCGCTGTCCTTCTGGACCGCGACCACCGAGGGCTCGTTGAGCACGATCCCCTCGCCTTCGACGTAGACCAGGGTGTTCGCCGTACCCAGGTCGACGCCGATCTTGTTGATCGGCAGAAAGCTGCCGCGCAGCGACCATTTCGCCATCTAGAAGCTCGGCCTCCGACGGACCTTCGAGGATGTATGGGGTTTCAAGCCACGGGTGGGGGCCGCACGAGATGACCTGACAGACCGGAATCGCCTCACGTCCGTCCCCTCCCCTTGCCGCGCGTTCAACGCAAAACGCGTGCATCACGCGTCGCACCCGGTCACGTCGCCCTCGCGACGACGCCGGACCTCACCAGGCGGTCCGTACCGCTCGGCCGACGAGCCGCGGCCGGGCCCCGGGCCCGACGGAGTCGCGACTCCCCGAACATGCAGAACGCAGCAATGTAAGTGCGCTCTACCAAAGAGGAAAGGAGGTTTTCCCGTCCTCCGGTCGGCTAGGCGAGCACCTGGTCGAGCGGCGTGTACTCGAGCTCGAACGCGTTCGCGACCGCCTCGTAGGTGAGCTCCCCCCCGACGGCGTTCACGCCCAGGGCGAGGTTGGGATCGGCGCGACATGCCGCTTCCCACCCGGAATCCGCCAAACGCATCAAATAGGGGAACGTCGCGTTCGTCAGCGCCAACGTCGACGTGCGCGGCACCGCGCCCGGCATGTTCGCGACGCAGTAGTGGATCACGCCGTGCACCGTGTACGTGGGATCGTTGTGGGTGGTCGGTCGAGCCGACTCGACGCACCCGCCCTGATCGACCGCGACATCGACGATGACCGAGCCATCCTTCATGACCTCGAGGTCGTCCTCGAGCACGAGCATCGGCGCTTTGCCCCCCGTGACGAGCACCGCGCCGACCAGGACGTCGGCGCGAGAGATCTGCTCGAGGATCGTGTGTCGGTTCGAGTAGAGCGTGTCGACGTTCGCGGGCATGACCTCCGCCAGATACCGCAGACGCGGGAGGCTCACGTCGAGGATCGTCACGTGGGCGCCGAACCCCGCCGCGATCGTGGCCGCGTTCGTCCCGACGACGCCGCCGCCGAGGATCACGACCTCGGCCGGCAACACGCCCGGGACGCCGCCCAGGAGGATGCCGTAACCACCGACGGTCTTCTCCAGGTATTTGGCGCCTTCCTGCACGGCCATGCGTCCGGCGACCTCGGACATCGGCGTGAGGAGCGGGAGCTCGCCGGAGGGGAGCTCGACCGTCTCGTACGCGATCGCCGTGCACCCGCTGTCGAGCGTCTCGCGCGTGAGACGTTCGTCCGCGGCGAAATGGAAGTACGTGAAGACGACCTGCTCGGCGCGCATGCGCGGATACTCGGGCTCGATCGGCTCCTTGACCTTCACGACCATTTCCGCGTCGGCCCACACGTCGTCCGCCGACCCGAGGATCGTGGCTCCCGCGGTCGTATACGATTCGTCCGGGAACCCGCTCCCGAGCCCCGCGCTCGACTCGACGATCACCTCGTGTCCGTTCGCGACCAGGGCCTCGACGCCCGCGGGCACGAGGGCGACCCGGTTCTCGTCCGCTTTGATCTCTTTCGGCACTCCGACGATCATCTCGTTCGCTCCGGTAGGTACGGCCTGAACGCCTGGCGACGGGGCGGGACCATCGTACGCGACCGTTAGAGCCGCGGCACTAGTCGGCCGCCGGGACGAGCTCGAGCGTGGCCGACCGCTCCGGGTCGAAGAACGCGGCGGCTCGGCGGCAGCCCTCCAGATCCACGCGATCGATTCGACGGGCCACCTCGTCGAGCGATCGATACTCGTGCCCGTAGACCGCCGTACCCGCGAGCCGGTTCATGCGCGCTGTCGGCGACTCGAGCGAGATGAGGATCTGCCCCTTGAGCTGACCGCGCGTGTCCGCCAGCTCATCGTCATCGAGACCGTTCGCCGCGAAGGTGCTCAGCTCCGTCAGCAGCGCTCCCCTGGCCTCGTCCGCCGCCTCGGGTCGCGTCCCTACGTACGTGCCCACGTGCCCCATCGCGGCGAAAAACCCCTGGAAGCTGTACACGGAATACGCGAGCCCGCGCTCTTCCCGGATGTGCTGGAACAGACGCGAGCTCATGCCGCCGCCCAACGCGGTCGACGTGACGACGATCGCGTAGCGCAGGGGATCGCGGTACGGAACGGTCAGCCCGCCCGTGATGATGTGGGTTTGTCGGGCCGCAGCCCGCTCGACGCGGCGAATCCCGGCGACGCCGACGGGTGCCGACAACCCGTTCGACGGAGGGGCGCTCGCCTCGTCCGGAAACCGCCTCGCGAACGCATCGACGATCTGCTCGTGGTCCACCGCCCCCGCCGCCGCGATCACCAAGTTGCCCGGCCGATAGGAACGCTCGTGTACCGATCGTATCGTGTCGATCGAGAGCGCCTCCACGGACGCGCGCGAGCCGAAGATGGGCTCGCCATAGGCGTGGCCGTCGTAGAGAAACCTCGCATGGTGCTCGAAGGCGACGTCCTCCGGATCGTCTTCGGCGGAGACGATCTCCTCGAGCACGACCTCGCGCTCGATGGCCAGATCCGACGACCGAAGCAGCGGGTGGAGCACGAGGTCGCACAAGACGTCGACCGCGACGCACACATCTTCGGCCGGCACGCGCGCGTGGTACGCCGTCGCCTCGTGCGTCGTGTAGGCGTCGAGCGATCCGCCGAGCCGCTCGAGCTCCCAGGCGAGCTCCCGGGCCGAGCGACGCTCCGTCCCCTTGAACACCATGTGCTCGAGCAGGTGCGAGACGCCGCCCTCGTCTGCGCTCTCGTGGATCCGGCCCTGTCGCACCCAGACGCCGAGCGCGACCGAGCGCACCGATTCCATCCGCTCGGTGAGCACGACCGCGCCCGACGGCAGGGCGGTGCGGAGGACCGCCTCGTCGAGACGCTCCGCGACGACTGGGACCAGCGGTCGCTCCTAGGCGTCCTCGGCCGGGGCCATGGCGGCCCGACGTGACAGCTTGAGACGACCGCGATCATCCACGGCGAGGAGCTTGACCTTCACTTCGTCGCCGGGCTTGACCACATCCTCGGTCTTCTCGGTGCGTCCCTCTTCGAGCTCGGAGATGTGACACAGCCCTTCGACACCGGGGATGATCTCGACGAAGGCGCCGAAGTCCGTCGTGTTCTTCACGACGCCCCGGTACACCCGTCCGACCTCGGGCTCCTCGACGATCGCCTCGACCATCTCCCGCGCACGCTCGCCCCCCTCGCCCGATACCGCGGCGATGGTCACGACGCCCGTGTCTTCGATGTTGATGTCGGCGCCCGTCTCTTCCTGGATCATTCGGATCGTCTTGCCCTTCGGTCCGATGACCTCGCCGATCTTCTCGGGGTTGATCTGGATCGTCATGATGCGCGGCGCGTGCGGAGACATGTCGTCCCGCGCGGTCGCCAGCGTCTCCTTCATGACGCCGAGGATGTGGAGCCGAGCATCGCGCGCGCGGCTGAGCGCCTCGCGCATCGTCTCCACCGAGAGGCCGTCGGCTTTGATGTCCATCTGAACCGCGGTGATCCCCCGCTCCGTCCCGGCGACCTTGAAGTCCATGTCGCCGAGCGCGTCTTCGATACCGAGGATGTCGGTCAGGATCTCGACCTGATCGCCCTCCTTGATGAGCCCCATCGCGATCCCGGCGCACGGCGCGCGCATCGGCACGCCCGCATCCATCAGGGAGAGCGATCCGCCGCATACCGAGGCCATCGAGCTCGACCCGTTCGACTCCAGGATGTCCGAGACGACGCGGATCGTATACGGGAAGTCCTCGTACGCGGGGAGCAACGCCTGGAGCGCTCGCTCGGCGAGCATCCCGTGACCGGTCTCGCGACGGCTCGTCCCGCGGAACATGCGCACCTCGCCGGTCGAAAAGCCCGGGAAGTTGTAGTGGAGCATGAACGACTTGGACGTCTCTTCACGTACGTCCACCGAGTCGATGCGCTGTTCGTCGCGCACCGTCCCCAGCGTCGTGACCGCCAGCGACTGAGTCTGGCCTCGCGTAAACAGGGCCGAGCCGTGGGTACGCGGCAGGAGGCCGACTTCGCAATCGATGTCGCGAACCTCGTTGGAGCCGCGCCCGTCGATGCGCTCGCCGTCGCGCAGGATGCGCTCGCGCATGATGCGCTTCTCGAGCTTCGACAGCGCGGTCCCGACATCCTTGTCGGGCTCCGGGAACTCGTCTTCGAGCGCTTCGATGAGCTCGGTCCGCAGGGCGGACAGCGTGCGACCGCGTTCTTCCTTGTCCGCGATCCGCAACGCGTCGCCGACCCGATCGGTCGCGCTGTCGTTCACGCGCGCCACGACGTCCGGGTTCGGACCGACGGGCTCGTACTCGAACTTCTCCTTGGCGCCGGCCGCGGCCACCAACTCGCGTTGGATCCCGATCAGCTCGCGGATCGCGTCCTGCCCGACCTGCATGGCCTCGAGGAATTCATCTTCCGTCGCCTCGAGACAGGCACCCTCGACCATCACGATCGAGTCCTCGGACCCGGCGACGACGATCTCCAGATCGCACATCTCGAGATCCTGGAACGTCGGATTGACGAGCCACTTGCCGTCCATGCGCGCAACGCGGACACCGGCGATCGGACCGTCCCAGGGGATGGGCGACAGCATGAGCGCGGTCGATGCGCCGAGCATGCCGATCACGTCCCCGTCGTTCTCCTGGTCTGCGGAGACCACGAAGCAGACGACCTGAGTCTCCTGTCGGTAGTCTTCCGGGAACAGCGGCCGCAACGGTCGGTCGATCTGTCGAGCGGAGATCGTCTCTTTGTCGCCGGGTCGCGTCTCGCGCTTGATGAATCCGCCCGGGAACTTCCCGGCGGCGTAGGTCTTCTCACGGTACTCCACGGTGAGGGGGAAAAACGGAAGGTGCGTCGGCTTCCGCTCCGCCGTCGTGGTGACGAGCAGCCCGGTCTCGCCGTACTGCACGTAGACCGCGGCATCGGCCTGTCGGGCCATGCGACCGGTCTCGATGATCAGCGTACGGCCGTGGAATTCCTTCTCGATTCGGTGACTCATTCTGTTTTCTCTTCTCTTCGTTTGGAGCGTCGCACGTTGCGACGCGAAGCGTCTCGTTTGCGCTTCCTCTTCTTCGATCTGTCTCGGCTTCTCACATCATCGGACGCGGGCGAGCCCCACGGGGCGCACCGGAGTGCTCACGCGGGAGCCGTCTGGACCGGCGGACCTCGCCGGGCATGCCGAGCTTGCGCTCGAGGGGCGAACAGGTGCCCGAGTGCGATGGGGGTGTGTGTGCCTTGGGGAGGGTGCCTCGGAGCGGACGCGCACCTCAATGGCGCAGCCCGAGCTCCTCGATGACCGACCGGTACCGGTCGAGGTCGTTCTTCCGAAGATAGTTCAACAGGCGACGACGTCGTCCGACCATCTTGAGCAGACCGCGACGACTGTGGTGGTCTTTCGGGTGATCACGAAAGTGATCGGTGAGCTCTTCGATCCGAGCGGTGAGCAACGCCACCTGGACGGAGGCGGAGCCCTGGTCGTTCTCGCGCCGCGAGAACTTCTCTATGATGTCCTGCTTCTTCGTCTTTTCCACGTCCCTCGATCCACTGCCCCACGATGGGCCAGTCAGTGCGACCCGTTGCGGGTCCGGTTCACGTACAAGCTGTAATTATAGATCCGTTCGAGTCTTCTGTAAACGCTGGAAGAACGTCCGCCCCTCGACGACATCCGCCCGCATCTGCTCGACCAGCGCCGCCGCCGAGTCGAACGGACGGACCTCGCGCAGACGTTCCAGAAACTCCACCACGACCTGATCGCCGTAGATGTCGCGATCGAAGTCCAGCAGGTAGAGCTCGATCGTGGGTGGCGACCCCGCGAAGGTCGGTCTCGGTCCGAGGTGCAGCAGGCCGTCGCGGATCTCCGATCCGAGACTGGCGCGCACGGCGTAGATCCCCTCGGCGGGGAGCAGCTTGTCGCCCGCGGGCGGCGTGAGGTTCGCCGTCGGAAACCCGAGCGTCCGGCCTCGCCCCAGCCCGTGGACCACGGTCCCGCGGAGCGAGTACGGTCGCCCCAGGCCTTCGGCGGCCTCGGCCACGCGGCCGGACGCGATGGCTTCGCGAATCCGCGTCGAGGAGACGGGTCGGCCGCCGACCTCGATGCCGGCGACGACGTCGACCTCGAACCCGTGCGCCCCCCCGAGTCGTCGGAGCACCTCTACGTCGCCGGACCGACCGCGACCGAACCCGTGGTCGTGACCGATCACCAGCTCCTTTGCCCGAAGCCGTCGGACCAGCACCTCTTCGACGAACTCCTCCGGCGCGTACCGCGAGAACTCGATCGTGAACGAGACGAACGCCACGTAGTCGAGCCCGGACTGCGCGACGATCGCCTTCTTCTCATCGGGCGTCGTCAGCATCAGCGGCGCGGCGTCGGGGCGGAGCACCCGGAGGGGGTGTCGATCGAAGGTGAGCAACACCGACCGTAAGCCTCTCGCGCGGGCGCGTCGATCGATCTCGGTCAGGATCGCCTGGTGACCACGGTGGACCCCGTCGAACGTTCCCACCGTAACCACGGTCCCGCGGACCGTCTCGGGGAGCCCGCTCACACCCGTCACGTCGGGAACACCTTTCGCGGTCGCAGGCGGTCACCCTCGCGCTCGGCGATCGCCACGACCCGGCGGCCGCGGGTCAGCGCGATCGGCTCGGTCGTCGAACCGGCTCCCTCCGTCACGGCGAGGGCTTCGCCCCCGTCGATGGGGCGACCGTGCAGGATCGCGTCGAGCTCCCCGGCGTCGAGATCGCGCCGCGCGAGCCACGGGATGGCCGCGACGCCGAATCGGAAGCCGCGCCCCTCCGCGGGGGCGGCCGACCCGATCTCGTCGGACCGGATCGCGTCGGTCACCTCGAACGGACCGATCGCCGTCCTCCGGAGCCGCGTCAGGTGGGCGCCGCAGCCCAGCGCGGCGCCGATGTCGCGCGCGAGCGCACGGATGTACGTGCCGGTCGACACCGATGCCCGGAATCGCACGTCTCGACCCTCGATCGAGCGCAGGGCGATCTCGTGGATCGTGATCGGCACGTCCGCGAGCGAGGGTGTACCGCCCGCTCGCGCCGTCTCGTGCGCCCGACGACCCCTCACCTGTTTCGCCGAGAAGGTCGACGGCCGCTGGACCCCGGACCCGCGCCACGACGTCAGCTCGGCCTCGATCCGTTCCGGGCTCAACGAGCGCCACGCGCGGCTCTCCTCGACGACGCGGCCCGTCGCATCGTCGGTGTCCGTTGTCACGCCCAGCCGCATCGTGGCGTCATAAGTCTTCGGGTGTACGTGGTACAGCTCCGCGAGACGCGTCAGAGAGCCGACCAGGAGCAGCAGCAAGCCCGTGGCGAACGGATCGAGCGTACCGGTGTGCCCCACCTTGGCGCCGAGCGCGCGTCGCGCCCACGCCACCACGTCGTGTGAGGTCGGTCCCGCGAGCTTGTCGACGAGGAGCAAGCCGGCCTCAGTCGTGTTCGCGACCGGCATCGTCTTCTCGGGTCTGTCTGAGGAGCTCTTCGATCCGCGAAGCGTGCTCGAACGTCTCGTCCGCCACGAAGCGAAACTCTGGGATCTTGCGGAGCCGCAGTACCTGACCGAGCTGGCGGCGGATGAAACCGGACGCGTGCTCCAACCCCTCGATCGCGGCGTCCACGTCCCCGTCGTCGCGAACGTATACGGTGGCGAAAGAGAGATCCTTCGCGGCCCGGACGCCCGTGATCGAAACCCCCGTGAGACGCGGATCCTTCAGACCACCGAGCACGAGCGTCGTGAGCTCACGGCGAAACAGCTCGTTGAGCCTTTCGGCGCGGTGACTCATGCCCGAGCGCGATCGGTCACAGGAACTCCACCTCGGACTCGACGACCTGCGCTCGCGGGTCCGAGCGAACGAACGAGTCGACGCGGGTCATCACGGATTCCGCGTGTCGGCGGTCACCGGAGACCACGCACGCGGAGAGCTCGGCCGTGGAGGCGCGATCCTGTAGATCGGTCTCCGCCGCCGAGACGCCGAACTTGGAGATCATGCGGTCGCGTAGACCTCGTACGACGGAGCGCTTCATCTTCAGCGAGCGGCACCCTGGCAGGTGCAGCACCCAACGTCGAATCCCGACCACAGCCATGGTTTCGGGCGTGCGTCAGCCGGCCGGTTCTCCGGAGAGCGTCCGAGCCACTTCGACGATCTCGTAGCACTCGATGATGTCGCCGACTTTCACATCGTTGTAGTTCTCGATCGAGATCCCACACTCGTAGCCGTCCTTTACCTCGCGCACGTCTTCCTTGAAACGGCGGAGGCTCTCCATCCGGCCCTCGTAGATCTGGATCTGATCGCGCAGCAACCGCACGGGAAGGTTGCGTCGCATGGTTCCCGACTGCACGTAGCAACCCGCCACCGTCCCCGCCTTCGGCACGCGGAACAGCTCGCGAATCTCGGCCATGCCGACCGTGACCTCGCGCTGCTCGGGCGAGAGGAGTCCCTCCAGCGCCAGACGGATCTCCTCGACGGCCTCGTAGATGACGTTGTAGATCCGGATCTCGATCGACTCGCGCTCGGCGGTCTGGGTCGCCCCGGCATCGGGCCGCACGTGGAACCCGACGATGATCGCCTGCGAGGTCGACGCGAGAAGCACGTCCGACTCGTTGATGCCGCCCACCGCTCGGTGGATGACTTCGACCGCGACCTCATCGGTAGACAGACGCT
>JAKSCH010000391.1 GCA_022360695.1 Gemmatimonadota bacterium | reverse complement strand
CCCTGGACCCCAAAAACCTACCTTGTCCCGTGTCCAGAGAAATCGGGGGCGCTATAGAAGATGCTGTAGAAATCGTAGTTGTCTCCTGAAAGAAGCAGATACGTGCTACCGGAATAGTCATCGAACGGAAAGCATGACCACAGAATCTTCCATGCCTCATGACCGTAGCTCGTAAGGTCGTCCATCTTGTCACGGCTAAACTTGACCTCGAGATGCATCCCCCGCTCCTT
Organism: Gemmatimonadota bacterium; assembly: GCA_022360695.1. Classification (GTDB taxonomy): domain Bacteria; phylum Gemmatimonadota; class Gemmatimonadetes; order Palauibacterales; family Palauibacteraceae; genus Palauibacter. The sequence continues at coordinate 904 of JAKSCH010000391.1, read as the reverse complement.
CCTCGCTCGGTGCTCACGCGATATCACATAACGTATAGGCCACTGGCGAAATCGGGACGTCGGGCCGCCACGGGCGAAAGACGACCTACGTACAGTTCCCGTTGCGACGCACGAACCGGATCTCACCGATTTGCAGCGTAGGCCCCGAAGGGGCCGAAGCCGCCAGTGGACATGTTATGCGATGGCCGTGTCCGACACGTTCACGTCTGCCGACATCCCGCCTCGCCGCCAAGCGGCAGCGGTGATCGCCCAAATCGCGAACCCCATCACGCCCGGGAACAACACGCTGGCAGCCTCGATGTCCAGCGCGACTACCAACACGGCGGCGAGGCCGTGGGCGGCCAAGCCCAGAACTCCAAGCCATGCGATCCACCACGAACCCATCTGACGTTCTTTGGCCGCCACGACTATGAAGCCGATGAACGTCGCAGCGAAGATCGGATAGAACAGGACTGTGGCAGCCAGGTGCGTTGTCAGCACGGGCGTGGCTTCGCCTGCTACCAGTCTCGCGTGATCAACGGCAGCCGCCGTGTGTAGCACCATTTCGACCACCTGGAGTCCCGTGCCCACCAACGCGAAGCGACTCCAGCGTTTCGTTCCGGCCGGCAGGCCGGCGCCACGCCGGAAGAGGACCAAACCGACGAGAACTGCGAAGTAGCCTGCCAACAGCACCGAGTGTGACCATACCCAATCCGGGTGCGCCAACATCTGCTCCATCGTACCCCCGGGGTGGAACGGGCCGCCGACGAGGATAAGCGCGCTCCCCAGTGCGAATAGTGCACGCCAGCTCTCGCGTCTTCTCACTTCGCGCTCATCTCCGGTTCACTTGGGATCGGCCGCCGTCATGTTGTCCTGTCGCCCGCGGCCTTCGCATAACGTATAGGCCACTGGCGACGCCGCGCGT
>JAKSCH010000271.1 GCA_022360695.1 Gemmatimonadota bacterium | reverse complement strand
CAGCCTCGTCGGCGGCATCTCGTCGGGCAAGGCACCTCCTGGCGACGTCATGAAGTTCAGGTGGGCGGTCCGGCCGATAGGTGCACCGCTCCCTAACGTACACGCAATTCTGCGGCGGACATGGTAGGTCGTGCGCGCGAAGCGCGCGATCCCAGTGGGTGTCCGCCAGCAGCAATTGCTTGTTAGAGCGCTTGCGCGAGAAGTCATACCACGGTATGATTGTGGTATGAAAACGGCAATATCTCTACCCGATGACCTCTTCGAGTCCGCGGATCAGTTGGCCGAGGAGTTGGGCATGTCGCGGAGCGAGCTTTACGCACGCGCCGTGGAGGAGTTCTTGGCCAAGCACCGTGACCAAGACGTCACGGCGAAGTTGAACGAAGTGTACGGCGAAGAAAGCGGTGATATCGACCCCGCACTGCGAACAGCTCAGGCGCGCAGTGTGAGGTCGGCGGAGTGGTAGTTCAGAGGCGAGAAATCTGGTGGGCCGACCTGGACGATCCGAGGGGGTCGGAACCGGGTTTTCGCCGCCCCGTGCTGATCGTTCAAGCCGACGGTTTCAATCGAAGCAGATTGCAGACGGTGTTAGCGGTAGTACTCACCTCCAACACCCGACTCCTTGATGCGCCGGGCAACGTCCTGCTGCCGCGCAAAAACACTGGCTTACCCAAGGACTCAGTGGCCAATGTCACCCAGATCGTAACGTTCGATGAGGACTACCTCGCAGAACGAGCGGGACGAGTACCCCCGAAACTCATGGCCTGGGTCGATGCCGGCCTCCGCCTCGTCCTCGAGTTGTAGCTCGAGAAGCGCTCTAACGGATACGCAATTCTGCTGCGGATCAGGGTGCTGAAAGGGCGACGAGTCGGCAACCCATGATGTCGACTCGTCGACGTGCCGATTCCGTCAGCAGCAATTGCTTGTTAGAGCGCGAGGCCGTCGTCGCCGACTACGGTGTGGCTGTCTTCATTCCATTCTAGGATCCGGACTCCGGGCGGGATGAGGTGTCCGTAAGTACGGACATAGTAGTCCGCGAGACTCTCTCCGTCCCCGCCTCGGCGATGATGCAGAACGAATAGGAACTTCTGGAAGTGGGCTGGAGCTAAGAGGAAGTAGTACATGGCCTCGTTCCAGACCGTGATCTTCGCGCTCGGTACGCGATTTCCTTCAGTCCAGCGATGTGACTTGCATTCCACCAGGACGCGGTGCTCAAGCGAACCAAGATCGAACTTGCGTTCCTTCGTGAACTCCAGGCCTGCCTGAACCGCGAAGTCTCTGGCGAGCTCGACGCCGCGGTCCGCAAAGAAGCGCCGGGCAACCTCTTCGAAGTCGCGGCCAACATGCGCGTTGCTCTCTGCTCCTACTCGTTGGTGTGGGTGTCGAACTAGCTCGTCCATGTGACCGGCTCCGCGGACCAAACGGCTGCTATCGCGCTCTAACGGACACGCAATTCTGCTGCGGACATGGTAGGTGGGGCGCGCGTAGCGCGCGATCCTAAGACTTATCCGCCAGCAGCAATTGCATGTTATGTGGCCCGCCGTGGTGCCGCGCCTCTTGGCTCCCCACGCGCCTGCAGTCGGATCAATCCCGGAACAGGTCGCGTTGAGTCTGTACTTCTAGCTCACGATACAAGTCGTTCTGCCCACTCCCGCCTGGCTTGAATCGGTCGGGGGTGAAGTCGCCGTCGTTGAGATCGATCGACCCAAATATCGTGGCGAAATCCTCTTGGCTGATGATCTCGCTTGGGCGCTCAAACGATAGGTATGCGTCTCCAAGGAATCTGCTGAGCGCTACCAGCCCTGTAGTTCGATTCAAGACATTGCCGCGCCCAACCTGCCGCCACGCTTCCGGCCATCGCGCATCAACGGCAGCGAAGTAGTTCCAGATGATCTTCGCGATCTCCGCGTCGCGCTGGTCGATAAACAGGTTCCGGAATACGAGTCGTCGCTCGCCGTCGGGCACCCGCTCGAGTGAGCCTCCCCGTTTAATGGTATCTCGATCCATCATCGGGTCGCTCGAAAGGTACGGGAGCATTGCCTCAATGAACGCCGCCTGGGTGATCGTTTCGTCCGGCCCCTCTGCCCGGCCGAGGATCTTGATCCTCCCGAAGAACGGACTACCCTCGCGGGAGTTGAGAAAGCGGGCGATGTCGTGCAAGGTCTTCTGAGGACTGCGAGTGCGAAAATACTCCGTCAGGTCGTACGCGAGCGACTTGCCAACTCGCGTTTGCTTCAGATTGATGGTGGCGAACAT
>JAKSCH010000337.1 GCA_022360695.1 Gemmatimonadota bacterium | reverse complement strand
ATGTTCGCCACCGAGCGGTTCCCCGAGCCCTGCCAGTTGCGGGGCTCCGGGACGTTTCGGTTCTCCTCCGAGTTGTCCATGTAGCCGACGATGTGGAGGACCGTCCCCTTCGGGAGGAGCGGCTGGTGGTCATCGGCGTAGGTATAGCCGCGGACCCAGTTGTGGTCGTATCCCACGCACGAGAGCGTCTCGACGTTCCACCCCCAGATCGCCTCGAGACACATCCGCGCGCCCGGCGCGTGGAGGTGCGGCTCGAACGTCACGATCTTCGTGTGCTCGGTGAGCACCCGGTACGCGTGGAGCTCCTGCCCGTTCTCGTTCGCGCGGATGTCGATGTCCATCCCGTTCCCGAGACCGAGAAAGCCCGGCCTGTACCGCGGCTCGTAGTCCGGCGGGTGGAAACGGAACCCGATCTCGAGGTGCGCGCGCGTGTCGCGTCCGTTCGAGTGGAGGTGGACGGAGTTCGAGACGATGCTCGACCCGGCGCGGAGCAACCGACCGCCGTCCTCATCGAAGATGTCTGGGTTCCGACCGACCTCGTGGACGGGCCAGCTCACGTCGGTGTCGGAGCGCTGCGCGCCCACGCCGCGATCCTGCCCGTCCTCGAGCACGCGCGTGCTCCAGATCATGTGGTGGACGACATAGCGACCCCCGACCGTGTGTCGACCGTGCTCGCCGCTGCTCGCGACATCGTTGATCTCGCGAATCTCGACCGACTTCACGTAGCGATCTTCCGTGAGCCCGGTCGGGACGGTCGGGATGTCGCCCCACCAGTCCGGCGCATCGCCCTCGACGACCACCTCGGGGAGCTTGACGACCAGATCCGGCTCCCCGGCCTGCCACGCGCCCGAGTCGTCGAACTCGAGCGCCGGAGGCGCGTCCGCCGGGTCGCCCTCCGGCGAGCCGTTTCGCCACCACATCTCGATCGCCGCGACCTGCTCGTCGCTCAGCGAGGGATCGTCCTTGAAGTGCTGGATCCCGACGTCTTTCTCGACGTACCAGGGCGGCATCGCGCCGGCCCGATCGCGGAGACCCGTACGGCTCACGATCCGTCGCGCGTACGGCCGCACCTCGTCGTACGTGACGAGCGACATCGGAGCCACGCCGCCCTGGTGGTGACACCGCTGGCAGCTCTGCTGGAGGATGGGCGTGATGTCGCGCGCAAACGTGAACTCGGACGGATCCCCTTCTTGCGCGGCACCTCCCGTGGCCGAAACGAAGCACAGCACGAGAGCGGTCGAGAGCGCGCGGAAGAGGCCGAATGGGGCCCCGGCGGTCGAATCGGACATCGCCAGCCTCCTTCGAGATGAGGTCCCCGAACACTACGAAGAATCGATTTCGGCCGTCAAACAGCCCGATGGGCGCCAGCATGCCGGTTCGAAGACCCGCCTGCGCCGCCACGACGACGCGCCGCTTTGACGAGTTGAGCCGCTCCGGCCGTAAACAGCACATGTCCTGGTGGGATGTACCCGTCGGGTCCCACCCGAGGGGCCGTGGCTCCGGACGCAGGAGATGCCTCATGATCGCACGCCCGACCGCCCGTCTCGCTGGCGCCGCGCTTCTCGTGCTCACGCTCGCGGGTGGGCTCCTGGCGGCCACCCGTCCGCCCGTCGCCGACGACGCGATGGTCGTTCGGCTCGTCGAGAACCGTCAGAGCCGCCTCGCCTGCGTCGACCGAAGCCTGTCGCTCCCGGCCGATGTGGTCACGATTGAAGACGAGATCGCGACCCAACGCGAGTGCATCCGGGCCCTCATGGATGCGCTCGCCAAGAAGGCGGGCAAGCCGGTCCCCGAGCCCGACGCCGGTTCGGGCGATGAAAGCTTCGAGTGGTTCGCGAGCGTCGACGGCGGTCTCGAGTTTCGGGTTCGAGCGGCGTCCCCGTTTCTCCCGCTTACGGATGGTCTCGTCGAGGAGCCCTACGAGCGCGGGTGGCCGTACTACGTGCTGCCGCATGAAGGCGACCTCGGCGCGGTGCGCGAGTTCGTGCATTCGCGGATTCGTGGCGGCGGCTCTGCGGCCGGCGGCGCCTCGGGGGCGCTCGTCCAGTCGGTGACGGAGGCTCGGGTCTCGAGCTCCGACGTCGCGACGACCGACGCGACCCATGCGGGGCTGGAAGCGCTCGTCCGAGAGGTCGCGCTCCGACAGTGGTCGCTCTCCGTATTCGACGAGGACGCTCGGATGCGGGGGGGTAAGAACTGCCGTCGCCCCGGGGGCGGGGCCCTGATCGAGCTGGGCGAGGACTGGCCGGGTCTTCGCGACGCGCGCCGCACCGCCATAGTGTCGGAGCTGTCGGGAGGTCAGAGACAACGCGTGGCCGTCGCGCGAGCCCTCGTGCGTGACCCTGCGGTGTTGTTGATGGAGTGTCTCCTCGAGCCCGAGGGTTCGCTCCCGTAGCCGAGGCCCCGCGCCTCACCTAAAGCGGCCGGGCGCGGCGTACGGCGAGCTCGAGCGATCGGTGCGGCCCCGAGGACCGGGCGCTAGCTTCCGCGCGATGAAGATCACGAGCGGAGTACGCGTCGGGCTCCTCGTCTTTGCCGTGGGGTGTGCGGAGAGCACGGAGACGATGACCTCCGTCGCGGACGTACAGGAACTGATGCTCTCGGTGATGGAGCCGGCCGCCGAGACCTACTGGGACGCAGTGGGCGAGATCCTCGACTCGGCCGGCGTCCACGAGATCCGACCCCAAACCGATGAGGACTGGGAGGCCGTCCTCGGGGCCGCGTTCGTCATCGCCGAGTCCGGCAACTTGCTCATGATGAGCGGGCGCGCGCGGGATCGCGGCGAGTGGGTGACGATGTCCGAGCGGATGATCGACGCCGGACGTCAGGCGATCAGCGCAGCGACCGCGCGTAACGCGGCCGCCGTGTTCGACGCCGGCGCCGAAGTGTACTACGTGTGCCGCGACTGTCACACGGTGTACGCGACCGAGACGCTTCGGCCGAGCGATGCCGCGGCCGAAACGCAGGGGGGCTGACCGCCCGTCGTGGAGTCCTTCCTGGAATGGCTCGGGAGCACGCCGTGGAGCGTGGCGCTGCTCGAGTCGCTGTGGGTGTGGCCGCTCCTGGAGTCCGCGCACGTGCTGACGCTCATCCTCTTCGTCGGCACGGTCATGTTCAACGACCTGCGGCTCCTGGGCTGGACCATGCGCGACGTGCCCGTCTCGCAGGTGACCCGCCGGTTGCTGCCGTGGACGCGCTTCGGGTTCGCGATCATGGTCGTGACCGGGCTCCTCATCTTCTATT
>JAKSCH010000022.1 GCA_022360695.1 Gemmatimonadota bacterium | reverse complement strand
TGTCGACGTACACGTAGTCGACCAAGACGGTCGTGTTGCCTCCGTTCGGCGTGTCCTTCGCAAAGTATCGGAGCGTGTTCGTGCCCTCCTCGAGCGTGATCGTGCCGGATCGCTTGCCCGCCGTCGGGTCGCAGTCGATGGCCGGGTTGAAGTTCCAACTGAAGTCGCCCGTTACCGTATCCGTCGACCCGTCGGGACGATCGATCTTCTCGCTCATGTTGAGCGTGTCGAGCGCCAGCGTGTGGTGACACCACTGGATCTCGACGGGAAGGATCGGGTCGTAGTACGTGCCGGCGGGCGGTGAGAACCCGGTCGTGTAGGGGTCCGGATATGCGGTCGCGGTGAGCCAGCGACGTCCCTTGTCCCACACCGACGACATGCCGCTCTTCGTTGCCTTCACTTCGATCTTGCCCGTCGGCGGCGAAGGCAGGAAGTCCACGTCGTAGGTCACGGTGGCGGTCTTTGTGGAGCCCTCGTTGATCGTCAACGAACTGGGGCTGACGGAGCAGTTGATCGCAGGTGAGGTACACGCCGAGATCGAGAGGTTGTAGGTCGAAGATCCGGGTGAGTTCGTCGACGTGTTCTTGACCGAGAACGTCGTCGACCAGCCGGTGGTCGTAGCCTGCTTGTTGAGCGAGCCGCCGTTGTACACCTCGACGTCGTAGTCGGGCGGTGGCGGCGTGGGATCGTCGTACGTGTAGTTCGCCGTCTTCGAGCCCTGCGCGCCCGTGTTGTCACGGATCTTCGCCGTCAGCTTGTTGAGACCATCCTTGAGCGTGACCGTACCGGTGCTCCGCGCCCCCACGTCGCAGTCGAAGATCGACCACGACTGGTAGTTGAAGCTCGACGTCACGTTGTCGGTCGAGCCGTCCGGTCGGAGGATCGTGATCTGACGCGAGCCCGCATCCAGCGACACGTCGTCGCACCAGTAGATCGTCACGCTCCTCGACGCGCTCGTGTACGTCCCACCCGACGGGCTGATGCTCACCGTCGGAGGACCCAAGATCGCGGCCCCGATCGGGATCGTGACCGTGACCAGAAAGAGAAACATGAGGGCAAGTCGTACGGTGAGTCGCTTCGGCTTCGCTGCGTCGGGCATCCCGGGCCTCCGAAAAGCTGTGAACGGGCGTTCGGCACGTCGAAGCCGGATCAGGGAAAGGGCGTACCGTTCGGCCGATCGCTCGGATCGCCAAGCGGGGCGCGGGTTTTCGGGGGTTGCGCGGTCTAGCGCACCGCCCCCCCCGACTCTCAGAGGTGAGAGTGGAGACCGAGAACCCGCGTGGTTCCTGGTCTCCCGGGTGTTCTCCGGGTATGACTCGAGAGGGTTTTCGGGCCGGCTCGGATCGACTAGAGCATGGGTGAGATGCGAAGAAGCCCCGTACGACGGGGCTTCTCGCCGCTCCTCTCAGAACTGAGAGTCTCGAAACGGTGTTTTCTCAGATGTGAGAGTCCGAGCCTAGTCCGCGAGCTCGGCCTCCAGCGTCGCTCGATACTCGTCGATGTTCTCGCGCTCCTTCGGATCCAGCTCGGGATACGGCAGGTGGAGCGCGAGGAGCTGGTCCCGGATGATCTCGGCGATCGTCAACCGCATGAACGGCTTGTCGTCCGCCGGGATCGCGTACCACGGGGCGTGGGGGCGCGAGGTAGCGGCGAGCACGTCCTCGTACGCCTCCATGTAGGCGGACCAGTGTGCCCGCTCCCGGAGGTCGCCGGCCTCGAACTTCCAGTTCTTGTCGGGCCGCTCGAGGCGGCGGAGGAAGCGTCGCGCCTGCTCGTCGTGCGAGACGTTGAGCCAGAACTTGAGGATCACGGTCCCGTTTCGAGCGAGGTGGAGCTCGTAGTCGCGCACGGAAGCGAACCGCTCCTGCCAAAGCGTATCGAGATCGGGAAGGCGGGGAATCCTCTGGCCCTCCAGGAACTCCGGGTGGACGCGGACGATCAACATCTCCTCGTAATGGCTACGGTTGAAGATGCCGATTCGGCCGCGCTCGGGAGCCCGCCGGACCACCCGCCAGAGGAAATCGTGATCGAGCTCTTCCTTCGAAGGGGCCTTGAACGAGAAGACCTGGAACCCCGCCGGGTTCACCCCGGTCGTGACCGCCCGGATGGTCGAGTCCTTGCCGGCCGCGTCCATGGCCTGAAATACGAGAAGAAGCGCGTAGTGGTTGTTGGCGTACAGGCGTCTCTGGAGCTCGGCGATCTGTGACACGACCGCGCTGAGGCGCCCTTTGAGCTCCTCCTTTCGATCGACCTCTCCCGCCTGGTTGGCATAGGGCGGCTCGGTCGGAAGGCTCGCCACCGAGACGTCACCGTCGAACGGCACGAGATACGGGCTGTCGGGCGGCGAATGGTCGGTCATGGCTTGGCCCCGGTGCAGACGATGAACTCGGCGCGCCCCTCCGCCGTGGACCTCACTCGGCCCCCGCGACGAGCCGCGCGATCGCGATGACGTCCTCTGAGATGTCTTCCCATACGGTCTCCGCGTTGAGGGGCCGAGCGGTGCTGGTGAAGAACGTCATGTGGACATCGTGGTCGATCCAGCTGACCTGGAGGGTGTTGAAGATGCCGTTTCCACCGGCGTGACCCAGCGAACGCCCGCCCACGGAACGCGACTCGCCCGCGTCGAACTCGTAGAACTTGGCGGCCGCCTCGGCCCCCACGATCCGCTCGTCGAAGAGGGCTTCGTACCAGCGCGCCATCGACTCGGCCGTGCCGAGCATTCCGCCGTTCCCGCGAAGGTTCCACCCCGGGCCGTCCGCCGCCCAGGCATGGTCGAGCGGCGTGCCCCAGCGTCGATCGCGACGATAACCGACGGCGAGGCGTTCGTTCCGCCACCCGGCCAGGACGTACCCGAGCTCGGGTGTCTCGGCGGGGAGGAGCACTTCCCGACGGACGAAGCGCTCGAACGGCATCCCCGACACGTCCTCGACGATCATGGCGAGCAGACTGTACCCGACGTTGGAATACCGCTCCTCGAACCCGGGCGGGCCGAGCAGCTCCGCCCCGAGCGCTCGTTCCAGGACCCAATCCCGCGAGACCACGTCGTAGTCGTCGCCGAAGATGTCGGGCAGCCCCGAGGTATGCGTCAGCAGTTGCCAGATCGTGATGTCGGCCTTCTCGGGTGGCGTCTCGGGGAAGTAGTCGATCAATCGATCGCGAACCGAGAGCTCCCCGAGCTCCTCGAGTCGGAGCACGGCGATGGCCGTGATCGGCTTCACGAGCGATCCGATGTCGAACCCGGCGTCGATCGTCATGGCGCGCCCCGCTTCGCGATCGAGGGCACCGTACGCCTCGTGGAGAAGATCGCGGTTCGCGGCGCGAATCAGGATCACGCCGTTCATCCCCGCTTCTTCCGCGTCACGAAGCGCTTCGCGGATCTGACCCAGGTGCGCGCTCACCGATTGCGCGGCTCCCGCGGCCGGCCCTCCGAGCGCAGCGAGAACCGCGCAACCGGCCGCGAGCGCGACCCGGCGGAAGGTCACAATCCTTCGAGAGACGGGCTGGCGTCCTCGAACGAGAGACGTGTGCTTTGCACCGGGCGGTGCCGCAGCCCGGCTAGAAGCGCGAGCTCCGGAGCCAGACGTCGGCGCGCGCCCAGTATTCGTCCAGCGTCCGCTTCGCGTCCTGCGCCTGTACCCGCTTCCCCTGCGCCTCGAGCGCCTGGACCAGTCCGAACTGCGCCCATCCCTGATGAGGCAGATCCTCGAGCGCGTCGTGGTACACGGACTCCGCGTCCGCCGGCCGATCCATGTCGAGGAGGATCGCACCGAGCGTGTGTCGGAGCGGGATGTGCCACGCGCGCGGTTCCGAGTAGACGAGCCCGTCCTCGACCTCGATACCCATCTCCAGGATCGACACCGCTTCGCCCGAGCGTCCCGCGGTGTGCGCGATCTCGGCCGCGAGGATGGCGCGCGGCAGCGCCACGATGTCCGTGAGCGGGCTGAACCGGAACTGGGCCTCGGGGTCGGCTTCCGCGAGCACGGCGTCGATCTCGCCGAGGTGCTTCTCCGCGACCTCGATGTGTCCCATCCGCAGGTGCGCCATGCCGCGCGCGAAGCTCCAGCTCACGCGGTCCATCGGCTGGTCCGACTCGGCCGGGGTCGCTTCCAGGATCTCGCTCCAACGACCGAACGCGGCGTACGTCAGCGGAATGTACGCCCCCCACGGACCGCGGTGTCGCGAGAGGTCCTTCGCGGCCTGGATCGCGACGGCGCTTTGCCCGTCCATCACCGCCGCGTTGAGCAGCATGTGAAGATTGTGCGACGGGTACACGCCTGGCGGTCCGCCGTGCTCGGCCTTCTGATCCGCGTGCCACGCGCGCTGGTTCCCTCGCACCGCATCAGCCCACCGGCCGATGTTCATGTAGATGTGCGTCGGCATGTGGTGGATGTGGCTGACGGCGATCTGGTCGCCCAGGTAATCGGAACAATCCTCGGCCAAACCGGGATCCTGCGATGCCTCGACGAGGTGGATGTAGAGATGGCACGCGCCCGGGTGCCGGATGTTCGCGCCCAGGACCTCCTCGAGGATCGGTCGGATCTTCATGACATCGGGCGCCTCGAGATCGACATCGCCGCGGCGCGGCCGAAGGAGCATCCAGGCCTCGGCCTGGAGCGTCAGGACGTCGAGATCGTTCGGGAAACGCTCTGCCACTTCATCCATCTCACGCGCATAGAGCGTGTCGAGCATCTTTCGACGATCTCGATCCGGCTCGGCCTCGAAACGGACCGCGAACGCGTCGATGAGCGCGCGCTCGACATCGCTCGCGTTGCCGGAGTGCTCTTTCGCCTTTTGGATTGCCGCGTATGCCGCGCGCTCGTTGCCGGGCGACATGCCGCCGTTCAAGTACGGTGCGAGCGACCACGCCTCGCCCCAGTAGCACGAGGCGCACTCGGAATCCTCCATCTGCGCGGCTCGGAAGGACTCTTCCGCGATCGACGTCCCGAAGGCGTACATGAACAGCATGCCTTCGTTGAAATACGCTTGAGCCTTGTCGGACTTCGTGACGATCGCGCGCGCGTGAGGCCCGAGGTTGCCGTACAGCGGCGCCTGGGTGACTTCGCCGCTCACGCCACCGTTGGCGCCGTTCCCCCCCGCCGACATCGCGGTCGATCCGGTCGTTTGCACCGCCGGCTGGCCGCTACTCGCGCACGCTTGAACCGCGAGCGCGATGGCGAGAGTCGCTCCGAGTCTCGATCGCTTCATGTTGCCTCCGTTGGAACCGGCTGCGGTGTCGATCTCCCGCCTACGCGGCGGGTCCCGCCCCACAGACTTCGGGCGGACAATCATCCTCGTACTTCTTGAAGTTGTCGCGGAACAGCTTCGCTAGAGCGCTCGCCCGCTCATCATAGGCGGCTCGATCCTCCCATGTGGCGCGCGGCCTCAGAATCTCGCTCGGTACACCGGGCACCTCGGTCACGACGTGGACACCGAACACAGGATCCGGCTCGGTCGGCGCATCGGCCAGCGTGCCCGTGTGGATCGCGTCGACCATGGCTCGCGTGAAGGGGAGGTTTATGCGCTCTCCGACACCGAAGGGCCCGCCGCTCCAACCCGTGTTGATGAGCCACACGTTCGTGCCGTGCTCGCGAAGCTTGTCCGCCAGCATCTGCGCGTACTTGGCGGGGTGCCAGACCAGAAACGGGCCGCCGAAGCAGGGCGAGAACGTCGCCTCAGGGTCGGTCACGCCGACCTCGGTGCCCGCGACCTTCGCGGTGTAGCCGCTGATGAAGTGATACATGGCCTGCTCGGGGGTGAGCTTGCTGACCGGGGGCAGGACCCCGAACGCGTCCGCGGTGAGGAAGATCACGTCGGTCGGGTGACCCGCCACACAGGGGATCTTCGCGTTCGCTATGTACTCGATCGGATAGCTCCCACGCGTGTTCTGCGTGATCGAGGCGTCGCTCCAATCCACCGAGCCGTCGTCACGAAGTCCGACGTTCTCGAGCACCGCGCCGAACTTCAGCGCGCGATAGATGTCGGGCTCCTTCTCCTCGGAGAGGTCGATCGTCTTCGCGTAGCACCCGCCCTCGATGTTGAAGACCCCGGTGTCCGTCCAGCAGTGCTCGTCGTCGCCGATCAAAAGCCGTCTCGGATCGGCCGAGAGCGTCGTCTTCCCCGTGCCCGACAACCCGAACAGGAGCGATGAGGCACCGTTCGCGGGATCCGCCGTCGCGGAGCAATGCATCGAGAGCACGCCGCGCTTCGGCATCAGGTAGTTCATGATCGTGAAGACGCCCTTCTTCATCTCGCCGGCGTACTCCGTCCCCAGGATCGAGGCTTCGCTGTCGACGAACGAGAGGTCGACGCTCGTGGTGGACGTCACGCCCTCGACGGAGTCGTCCGCGGTCTGCTGGCCGCCGTTGTACACCACGAAGTCGGGCGCGCCGAACCCGGCGAGCTCTTCCTCGGTCGGGCGGATCAGCATGTTGCGCATGAAGAGCGCATGGTACGGTCGCGAGCAGATGATTCGGACGTTGAGTCGATGGGCCGGATCCCAGCCAGCGAAGCCGTCGACGACGTAGAGCAGATCCTGCTGGTTGAGAAAGGCGCGGGCCCGATCGCGGTTCTGCTGGAAGGACTCGCGCTCGAGCGGGAAGTTGACCGGCCCCCACCACACATCGGACTCGGTCGCCGGGTCGCGCACCACGTGTTTGTCGTTGGGCGACCGACCGGTCTTGGCGCCCGAGAACGCGACCAGACAGCCGTTGGCCGCCTTCACCGAGCTTGGCTCTCTCCCCCCCAGAGCGTCTTCGTAGAGCTCCTCCGGCGTCGGGTTTCGCTTGACGTTGGTTACCGTGATGCCGTGAGCACTGAGATCCAAGGTCTTGGTTTCCGTTTTCGGAGTCGCCATATCGGTATCGGGTACCGCCATCCCGGACCGGGAAGCCCGGCGTCGCCGGGGCGGTCTCAGATCGTGAGCAAGCCGGTAAACTAGGGTCCGAAACGAATAGTGACCACCAATCGCAGGCCCCGCCGGCGTTTTCTTACAGGAGCCGAAATGAGCCCCGTTATGCGCCCTTCGATGGTCGACTCCTCGTTCACCGCCATCGCTCTCGCACTGCAATGCCTGGTCCTCGGCGCGAGCCCGCAGCCGTTGGTCGCTCAGCAGGAGGACGTGCCCCCCTGGCGGTGGTCGGAAGCGCGCGTCTTCGAGGCCGTGGAGCGCGTCCGCGCCGGTCGGTCTCTCAACCCGGACGAGTGGCCGGATGGCTCGCGCGTCGCCGTACTCCTGTCGTTCGACGTCGACAATGAGACAATTTGGCTCAGAAACGGCGATACGAACGTGGGCGGCCTATCCCAAGGCGAGTACGGATCGCGGGTGGCGCTCGGTCGCGTGCTCGATCTCCTCGATGAGTTCGAGATCCCCGCCTCGTTCTTCGGCCCCGCTTTGAGCTTCTCCCTCGCGCCCCAGATGATCGATGCGATCCAAGCCTCCGGGATGCACGAGCTCGGAATCCACGGGTGGATCCACGAGCGTAACAACCAGCTACCGCGCGACGAGGAGGAGCGTCTGCTGCGGATGGCGGTCGAGCGGATGACCGAGCTCATGGGCGAGCGTCCCGTCGGCTACCGCGCGCCGTCGTGGAACTTCAGCGACGCCACGCTCGATCTGCTGCTCGACATGGGCTTCCTCTACGACTCGTCGCTGATGGCCGACGACCGTCCGTACGAGCTCATGGCCGCGGGTCAGCCGACGGGGCTCGTCGAGCTGCCCGTCGATTGGATCCTGGACGATGCTCCGCTCTTCAACCCGCTCGGTGATCGCTACGCCAACCCACGCGAGGTGCTCCAGGTCTACAAGGACGAGTTCGATGTCGCGTACGAGGAAGGCACGATGTTCCTGCTGACCATGCACCCGCACTACATCGGCAAGCGGTCGCGCATCGTCATTCTCCGCGAGCTGATCGAGCACATGCGGTCCAAGCCGGGGGTCTGGTTCGGCACGCACCGCGAGGCGGTCGAGTGGGTGAAGGCGCGTGCTGACATGCCCTGATTGACCGAGCGCCCCCGATGGCAGGCCTGATCTACCGCCGGCTCAGCCGCTGGGCCCGCCCGCGGACCTGGGTCGCCTGCGCGGTGACGGCGATCGCGTGCCTCTTCCTGTTCGACCGGCGTCGCACCCACCTCGGCGTCGAGGTCCTCCTCGACGCCGAGCGCTGGTACACGCCGGCCCGCGTCGTCGCTTTGTTCGACGTCCTCGGCCCCGACGGGCGGCGACTGTATGCGATCTCGGAGGTGACGCTGGACCTGGTCTTCCCGATCGCGTACGGGCTGTTGCTCGCCACGGTCCTCGTCCGCTTGGTCGGGTGGTCAGGTCCGCTCTGGTCGCTCCTACCGATCGGGGCGGCGCTCGCCGACGTTCTCGAGAACATCACGATCGCGACTCTCGCGGTGTCCTATCGAGGCACCGAATCCGCGCTCATGTGGGTGGCGGCTGTCTTCACGGCCGTCAAGAGCGCCCTGCTGCTCGCCACCTTCGTGGCGCTCGTCGTCGGACTTGCCGTGACCGGTTGGCGAGCGGTCTTTCGTGGACCCCGACCGAATCGCGCGACGACGAGCCGACGAGAGGAGATCTAATGCGGGCCTAGGGCTTGCCGTCCCACCCGATGGGCCTCGGCGGAGGCCTCCCGCGGAATCCCGGTTGGAAGCCCGGCTCACCGAACGTGTAGTCTTCCAAGAAGCCCGTGTGCGCGTCGCACGTGCACCGCTTGTCACGCCGATCGGGGCACGACGCGATGCGCGCTTCGATCTCCGCCACCTCCTCCGCCTCGACCCGATAGGCCGAGTGGTTCACGACTTCGCTGTCGAGCCGCCCGGCGCGTGACTCGAGATACACGCCGCCAAGCTTGAACTCGCAGTTCGGACACGTCAGGACTTGAAGCGTGAGCTCCTGCCAAATGCCCGGCGCGGGAAGCTCCATGGAGGTGACGTGAGCTAGTCCCACCTTTGCGCAGTACGGGCAGACCAGAGCCATGAACGCCCCCTCTCGTGTAGAAGGTCCGGCCGCGGGTCTTGCCGAAGCGGAGCGGCTCGTTCGATTCTCAACCTCGTGGGGGGAATATGACCGAGCCGGGTCAGATCACAACGTATCTCGAGCGTCTACGCCAGGGCGACAACGAGGCGCTGGACAAGCTCATCCCGCTCGTGTACGCGGAGCTTCGCGCGCTCGCGCAGAGTCAGCTCAACTTCGAGCGCACCGATCACACGCTCTCCGCCACCGGCCTCGTCCATGAGGTCTACGTCAGGCTCACCAAGCAGCAGAAGATCCGCGCGGAGGACCGCTTGCAGTTCCTCGGTATCGCCGGGACCACGATGCGACGCGTGCTCGTCGACTGGGCGCGGGGCAAACGGCGCGCGAAGCGGGGTGGGGGTGTGCCCAACCTGCCGCTGGATGAGCTCGACGGACTCGTCGGCGAAGAGGACGCGGCGGAAGTCCTGGCGCTCGACGAGGCCCTCGACCGGCTGGCCGCAGCCAACCCCCGGGGCGCGAAGGTGGTGGAGCAGCGGTTCTTCGCGGGCTTGAGCGTCGAGGAGACCGCCGCGCTCCTCGGCGTCTCGGAGCGGACCATCAAGCGCGACTGGTTCGTCGCCCGCGCCTGGCTCCGCAAGGAAGTCGGTGACGCGCTCGGAGCCGAGCTCGATTGATCGTCGGCTCGCGTGTCCCCTCGCGTCCGAAGTCCTCGCGATCTGTGACGACGGCGCACGGCCGATGACCCCGAACCCATGACCTCCGCTCGGATGGACACTGAACGCTGGCAGAAGCTCGAAGGCTTGTTTCTGGAGGCGACCGAGCTGGAGACAACGGGGCGCGACGCGTTCCTGGCGAACGCGTGCGCCGACGACCCGGAGCTTCTGGCGGAGCTGCGGGCCATGCTCGAGGCGACCGGTGAACAGCACCGGCTGAGTCTCGAGAATCGTCTTTTCGTGGCACAAGAGCGCGAGCTCGATGCCGTCCGGAACGTCGTCGTCGACCGCTACGAGATCGGATCTTTGATCGGCCGGGGAGGGATGGGCGAGGTCTATCGGGCCCGTCGGTCGGACGGCGCGTTCGACCAGGAGGTGGCGCTCAAGCTCATCTCGGGGACGATACCCGGTCGCGCCGCCGTCCGCCGCTTCCAGGCGGAGCGTCAGATCCTGGCCCGGCT
Organism: Gemmatimonadota bacterium; assembly: GCA_022360695.1. Classification (GTDB taxonomy): domain Bacteria; phylum Gemmatimonadota; class Gemmatimonadetes; order Palauibacterales; family Palauibacteraceae; genus Palauibacter. The sequence goes on along the minus strand of JAKSCH010000022.1, from coordinate 2,345 downwards.
GGAGCATCCCAACATCGCGCGTCTGCTGGATGGCGGAGCGTCCGGGGATGGGCGGCCTTACCTCGTGATGCAGCTCGTCGAGGGGACGCCCCTCACCGAGTACTGCGATGCGAAGGGGCTCGGGCTCCGCGACCGCCTGAGGCTGTTTCGGACCGTGTGCGGCGCCGTCCAGTATGCGCACCGCAACTTGGTCGTGCACCGCGATCTCAAACCCTCGAACATCCTCGTGACGGCCGAGGGCGACCCGGTGCTCCTCGACTTCGGGATCGCGAAGCTGCTCGAGGCGGACGACGACGGGGCGCTGACGCAAACGGCGACGGGCTCCGTGCTCATGACGCCCGAAGCCGCCGCTCCCGAGCAGGTGAGCGGCGTGGGCGTGACCACCGCCACCGACGTGTACGGTCTGGGCGTGCTGCTCTACCGCCTGCTGACCGGTCATCATCCCTTCGGCCCGACCAAGCCCAGCGTGCCCGAGCTTCGAGACTGGATCCTCGAGGGACGTCGGACGCGTCCGAGCGCCGTGGCTCCGGCCAGCGCCAAACGCGCTCTTCGGGGGGAGCTCGACAATATCGCGCTCAAGGCGCTTCACCCGGATCCGGCGCGCCGATACGGCACGGCGGGCGAGCTGGGCGACGACATCGCGCGCTATCTCGACCACGAGCCGGTGCGCGCGGCGCCGGACTCGGTCGGATATCGCGTGCGGAAGTTCGTGCGTCGGCACCCGGTGGGCGTGTCGGCGGCGACCGCCATCGTCGCGCTCGTCACGGGGTTCGCGGCCGTCACCGCCGAGCAATCGCGCCGAACCGAGGCGGAGCGTGACCGAGCCGAGCAGATGGTGCAGGTGCTCGTCGACCTCTTCCAGACCAGCGATCCCACGTTCGACGCCAACCGCGACACGATGCGCGTCTCGACGTTCCTGGCTCGCAGCCGGCAGCAGGTGATCGATGACCTCGCCAGACAGCCGGAGCTCCAGGTGCGGATGAAGCACGTGCTCGGGAAGGTCTACACGGCCCGGGAGCAGTATCCGCAAGCGCGCGAGCTCCTGTCGGACGCCTTCGACCAGCACCGCGAGCTCGTCGATCGCCCCGACTCGGTGCTCGCCGCGCTCTCGTCGGATCTGGGCCGGATCTTGAGTCGGATCGAGGGGCCCGCCTCGGTGCCGTTTCTTCGCGAGTCTCTCGAGCTCCAGCGAACGGCGCTCGGCGAGCGCCACCCCGCGGTGGGCTACGCGATGGCCACGCTCGCGCACGTGGTCGAGGATCGATCGGAGGGGATGGCGCTTCTCGAGGCCGCACTCGATATCCAGCGCGAGAGCCTGCCCCCCGTCCACCTCGAGCTCGCCAACAGCCTCAACGAGCTGGGCGTGTTCGCCTACCTGAGCGGCGAGTACGAAGCGGCCGCGAACCACTGGTTCGAGTCGCGCTCGATGCTCGAGGAAATCCGTCCGGCCGATAATCCCGACGCGATGACCGTCACGCAGAACATCGCGCAGGCCTATCTCCAGCTCGGCGACATCGAGCGCGCGCTCGAGATCAATCGAGATCTCTTGGAGCGGCGCAAACGCGTGCTCGGCGACTCCTCGATGGCGGTCGGCGACACGCACAACAACATCGGCGCGAACCACACGGCGCTCCACGACTACGAGAGCGCCGAGGCCTCCTTCCGAAGCGCACTGGCCGCGTACGACGTGGCGTTTGGCGACGAGCTGACCGGCGTGGCCGGGCAGGAAAAGGCGGCCAGCACAGCGCGCAATCTCGGCGTGGCGATCCAGCTCTCCGGTCGGCCCGGGGAAGCCGTGCCCTGGCTCGACCGGGCGATCGATCGGCAGGTGCGCTTCGCCGGCACCGATGCCGAGCCGACCATCCACATGCGGGCGCAGCGCGCCAACATCTTGCTGGATCTCGAGCAGACGGCCGTAGCGCTCGATACGCTGCTTCGCCTGAGCTCACTCGCGGCCGAGCGAGCGGGCGAAGACGGCTCGCCCGTGAGCGCCCTCGTCCAGACCTGGCTAGGGCGCGCGCAGTGGATGGCGGGGAACGGCGCCGAGGCCGAAGGCGCGTTTCGAACCGCACTCGAGTTCCGCGAGCGCGTGATGGGCCCCGACACCGGGATCGCGGCCGAGGCGCGCGCCGGGCTCGGCCTGGCCCTCCTGCTCCAGGGCGACCGCGTCGAGGCGCGGTCCTTGATCGAGTCCTCGCTCGAAGCGTACCGCGCGTACAGCCTCGTCGTACCGACGTTCTTGGCTCAGATCGAGGGGCAGCTCCAGCAGTAGCCTACGCTCCTCGCCGGTGCGGGGCGGGAACGGACCCGCCCCAGCGGTCGAATCGGTCGCGATGTCAGCTCGG
>JAKSCH010000508.1 GCA_022360695.1 Gemmatimonadota bacterium | reverse complement strand
TCCTCGACGATCGGCCGCACACCGTCGTCGGGGTGATGCCGGCCGGCTTCGCCTTCCCCGCCCCGGAGATGCAGGCGTGGCTCCCGCTCCGACTCGACCTCGCCGAGCCCTTCGCGCGGAACAACAAGTACCTGCGCGTGGTGACGAGGGCGCGCCCCGAGACACCGCTGGGAGCGCTGGGGTCCGAGCTGGGCTCGCTGGCAGCCAGGATCCGCGAGGCCCACCCGAGCTTCTACCCCGAGCGGTTCGCGCTCACGCCGCGGCCGCTGAAAGACGAGATCGTGGGCGAAGCCCGGACGCCGCTGCTGCTTCTGCTCGGCGCGGTCGCCGGTTTGCTCCTCGTCGCATCGACGAACACCGCCGGGCTCTTTCTCGCGCGCGGCGAGCGGCGCCGGACCGAGATCGCGATCCGTAGCGCGCTCGGGGCCGCGCGGTGGCGGGTTGGGGGGCAGCTGCTGTTCGAGAGCCTCATGGTCGCGCTCGTGGCCGGGGCGGCCGGTCTCGGCGTCGCGAAGCTCGGCGTGTGGGCGATCGGACGGCTGGGCGCCGTGAACGTCCCGCGGCTCGCCGAGATCACCGTCGACTTGCGCGTCATCGGCTTCGGGTTGTCGACGGCCCTCCTGACCGGTGTTCTGTTCGGCCTGCTGCCGGCCGTTCAGGCCGGCCGGAGCGAGGTCCGGCTGGTGCTGGCGAGCGGGGGTCGCGGGTCGATCGGGGCACGAGGCGCGACGCGGTTCCGTCGACGTCTCGTCGTCGCGCAGATCGCGCTCGCGACCGTGCTGCTCCTGGGCTCGATGCTCCTCGTCCGGAGCTTGGCGGCCACCCGTGGCGTCCAGCTCGGATTCCAGCCCGCGAAGCTGCTCGTCGTTCCGCTCGCCCCCACCGAGAGCGCCGTCGGAACGGATGAGCCCGCGGCGGCCTTCTATCGCGAGCTCGAGACCCGAATCGCCGCGCTCCCCGGGGTCGTGGCGGTCGGATCGGCGCGGCGGGTCCCCCTGGCCGATGGATTCGATCGATTCTCGGTGCACCTCGACGGTCGGCCCGAGACCCCGGTTGCCGATGCACCCGCCGCGAGCATCCAATGGGCCACGGGCGGCTATTTCGAGGCCGCCGGGATCCCGCTCCTCGCGGGGCGTCGGTTCGGCCCGACCGACCACGCCGACGCACCGCTCGTGACGGTCGTGAGCCGGAGCCTCGCCGATGAGTGGTGGCCGGGAGAGGACCCCATCGGACGACGCGTGCGCATGTGGCGGCAGGGGAGTCCGTACATGGAGATCGTGGGCGTGGCGGAGGACGTCAAACACGATGGTCCGCAGCGCTCGGCGCCCCCGACGCTCTACATACCGCACCTCCAGGGCTTCCGGAGCGGATACGTGTCGCCGAACCGAATGTCGGTATTCGTGCGCACGGAGACCGATCCCTCGTCCCTGGCCCCCGCCGTGCGCGCACTGGTGCGCGAGCTCTCGGCGAGCGTCCCCATCGGTGCCGTGCGGACCGGCGTCGATCTCGCGCGTCGGTCCGTGGCCCGAGACCGATTCATCGTGCAGCTCCTGGGTCTCTTCGCGCTCGCCGCGCTCCTGTTGGGCTCGATCGGTGTGTATGCCGTGATCGCGCAGGCCGTCCGGATGAGGACGCGCGAGTTCGGGCTCCGCATGGCCATGGGGGCGAGCAGCACCCGACTCGCGCGGGAGGTGCTCCGCGAGGGGCTCCGGGTGGGGTTGCAAGGCGCCGCGATCGGTCTCGCCGCAGGCGCGCTCCTCTCGCGTCAGCTTCGCTCGATCCTGTTCGGGGTGAGTCACCTCGACCCTTGGGCCTACGCGGTGGCCGTACCGACGATCGCGCTCGTCGTGCTGGCCGCGTCCGGGCTGCCGGCCCGCGCCGCCGCCCGTCTGGATCCCGTTCGCGCGCTCGAGGACGATCGGTGAGCCTTCGTCCCTGCCGGCTCAGCCTCCCGTATCGGGCACGCGCAGCCGGACCGCGTAGTGCTCGCCCAGGTCGCCCTGTCGAACGCCCCAAAGCGTATCGACGGAAAAGGCCATGATCCTGGTGCCGACCGGTGCATGGCGTTGGACCCACATCGTCCCGTCGAGTCCGCCGATCATTCGGTGATATGCCGGCTTTCGATCGGGAACGGGCTCCATCTCGCCCGCCATGAACTCCCGTTGGCGTTCCCACTGCCAGTCGAGCAACGCCTGCCACTCGGCCTTCTCATCTGCGTCGAGCACCACCGGCGCCCACTCCATCCGAACGTGCACGACCGTCCCGTCCGGGTTGCGGATCTCGAACCGGTAGGCATCCGACACGCCGATCACGAGCTCCCCCGCCGGAGTGCGGTCCACACCTTTGCGGGTAGAAATCGTCCCAGCCCCGCTCCCGTCGGCTCCCCCTCGATCCGCGGCGGGGGAATCGTGTCCACGACCTCCCCGTCCGCATCGAAACGAAGGAGCCCCACCGGCCACGGCTCGTCCTCTCGAGGATCTCCCAGAAGCAGCTTGACGTACACATGGCCTCGCGAGTCGACGAGCGTCGCCTGGTCCGTGTAGAGGCCCCCCCGGGACCGGCCAACGCGCTGGCGACGACATCGAAGCGGGCTTGAAGTACGCCGAAGGGCTCAAGGAAGGAAGCGAGCCGGTGTTCGATCAGCTCAATCTCGGTGGAAGCGGGCTCAATGAGAGGATCATCAGCCTCGTCTGGCGGCAGGACATAGTGCCGCCGGCGTTGCCGCAGGTCATCCTGATGGAGACGGAAGTGAACGCCGATCTCTATCCCGAGTATATCGAGGTAGCACAAGAGTCGACCGCATTGACGCTGTTCGGAAGAGACGAGATTATCGACTGGGTAGACTCCGGGACTCCGCGCCGGCTCAAACCCGCGGTGGCCTCGGCCGTCCCCTGAGTCCGTCCCTGTCGTCAAAGCCGGGGTCCGAGCGTCGGCGCCGCAGGACGGGAACGTGAACGCGAACCCCATCACCCAAGGACTCTCCAGGGTCCAGCGCAACCCGTGCATCCGCGGCGTCGCGAAGGGTTGCCTCGTCTTGTTCTTGCTCGCCCCCCCGGATCGCGGCGTCGCCCAAGAACCACGGGCTACGGTAGATCTGTCGATTGGCGTGGTCGACGGGCCGATGCAGTACACCTTGGCGGAGCCGGTCGGAGTCGTCGTCGCGGCGAACGGGTCGATGTGGGTACTCGACCGCGGCGACGCGAGGGTGATGGTATACGATCGTAACGGTCGGTTCCTGCGCAGCATCGGGGGATCCGGACGAGGTCCCGGAGAGTTCATGGCCCCGACAGAGATTGCTTCGCGCAACGACACCGTCGCGGTCTACGATCCGCCGCTGCGCCGGCTCACGTTCTTGGGGCCGGAAGGGGAGCTGTTGGCGACCGAGCGAGTCGAGGC